>JBGPLR010000074.1:0-10075 GCA_041486545.1 Terriglobia bacterium | reverse complement strand
CTCCGTCCACTTTGACGCGCAAGGGTTTACCCGGAGTTATTGGGACTTCTTCAGCGCCTTCGGGCTGTTTTTCTCCGTGTTTCTTTTGTTCGCGGCGGTATTAGCGTGGCTGCTGGGCGGACTTTCGGCAGAGACGTTGGCACGCGTGCGAAGCATTGCGTGGGCGCTCGCCATTTGCTTTGTGGCCGTCACCGCTTTGAGCTGGAGATACACCTTCACCATCCCCATCGTTTTCTCAACTCTGGTTACGGTGTGTTTGACTGCGGCGGCATGGCTCACAGGGAAGCAGGTTTCCATGCCTCCGTTGCGATAATGAGGTGAGGGGATGCAAACTGCACCACTACCGAAACTACTCGAAGATTGAATTTCCCCTGACAACTCCGGTAGAGTTACTTGCCTCCCCCAATAGATTCAAAGATAGGTTCCCAAAGGTATAAAAGATAAAAGATAGGTTCAGAGTTGTCTATGAGTGCAAGTCGCGTTCTGATCGTTGATGGCGAAGAGTCCCTGGCAAAGCTGATCGCCAACACGCTGGCCGAGGCCGGCCATGATGTCACCCAAGCTGCATCCGGCGCAGAAGCGCTGGCCGTGCTGGGCTCCGGCGGCGAGTATGATTTGGTGCTCAGCGAGCTGGCCATGGCGGGGATGGACGGCGTGGCGCTCCTGCAGCACTGTCAAGAACGCTACCCTGACATGCCGGTGATCATCTGCACCGGCACCAATGACGCTTCCGTGGCGCTGGACGCCATTCGCCGCGGCGCCTACGACTACCTTCTCCGGCCTTTCGAAAGCGAACAACTCCTGGCGATTACCGGCAGAGCTCTGGAATATCGCCGGCTCAAGCTGGAGAATCGCGCTTACCAGTCGAACCTGGAGACGCTGGCCGGGTCGCGCACTGAGCAACTTCGGCAGGCGATGACCGACCTGGAGCGCTCGTATGACATCACCCTTGAAATCGCCGTCGACCTCCAGGGCCTCAAGGATTCGGCTTCAGGCGTACACGCCCGGCGGGTAACGGCATTCTGCATCGCGCTGAGCCGGGCGATGGGGCTTAGCGGAGAAAAGATCCGAGTGGTGGGGCGGGCGGCAATCCTGCATGACATCGGCATGATCGCCGTGCCGGACGGCATCGTACACAAGCCCGGCCCGCTCACGGCTGAGGAAACCCAGGTCCTGCGCGAGCATTGTTTCCGCGGCTACCAGGTGCTCAGAAAAATTCCGTTTCTGGGGGAGCCCGCCGAGGTGGTGTACGCGCATGAGGAGCGCTATGACGGAACCGGATTCCCTCGCGGCTTGAAAGGCGAAGCCATCCCGCAGGGCGCCAGGATTTTTTCCGTCGCTCACGCGCTGGACGCGATTCTTACCGAGCGTCCATACCGCAAAGCGAAGCCGTTTGTCGAGGCGCGGGTGGAGATTGCACAACTAGCGGGCAAGCAGTTTGATCCGGAGGTGGTTCGCGTGTTCCTGGATATGCCGGAACAAATATGGGCTGATCTCCGCGCGGAAGTGGATAAACAAGCGCCGGTCTAACGGACTTCATTCAATGGTGATCGCGCCCGCGTCCGCGGATTGACTCCTCCTAAGAGAGCCTGCTAAACTCAATGAATTCATAGCACTTATCCCACCAAGAAGGTTTCCACGTGCAAGGTTATACCCGCCGTCAATTGAAGACTGATAAGTTCGCTGAGACTGCGCAGGGCGCCGCGACCTGGGCCGCTGGGCACCAAAGTTCTGTGGTTTGGGCCATCGGGCTGGTGGTGGTGGTGGCCCTGGCCTTTGCCGGGTTCATGACCTGGCAGGGCCGCCAGACCGAACAAGGCAACCTGGCGCTGGCCGCCGCACTGCGGACTTATGGCGCGCCTCTGCGTCAGCCCGGTGCGCCGGTGCTGGCCGGGGAAAAAAGCTATGCCACCGCGGCCGAGCGGGCCAAAGCTTCGCAAAAGGAATTGAAAGCGGTCGCTGACAAATTTTCCTATTCCGGGCCGGGCCGCATGGCCCGCTATCTGGGTGGCGTAGCCGCCATGCAGGCGGGTGACAACGCCACCGCCGAGCAGGAACTGAAAGCTGCCGCCGATCTGCGCGACAAGGAAATCGCCGCGCTGGCCAAGCTCTCTTTGGCATCGCTTTACCGGTCAACCAACCGCGCGGCGGATGCCTCCAAGGTTTACAAAGACCTGGCGGACCATCCTACGGATACTGTCCCCAAGACGCGCGCCCAACTGGAGCTGGCGGAAATGTATGAGGCTTCCGCTCCCGACCAGGCGGCCGCGATTTACCAGCAGATACAGAAAGACAACCCCAAGAGCGTCGCGGCGCAGATAGCCGGTTCCAAGCTGAACGCGGGCAAGCAGCCGGGCGCCATGAGCTTCTAACAACCTCTGGACTTTGCGCCAGGGTGGCATAAAAGAGTAGGCTCTCTTTGTCCGCTTTTTCCTGAAGCGGTGAGTTTCCAGCAATTCTATTGCGACCGAGCGGCCGCGTATTTCTCTACCGAATTTCCGGACTTTCCTGGCCGAAGTCCATCGAGGAGCTCCCCATGAAAGCTTTTTTTGCAGGGTTAGGTATTGGCATTGGAATCGGGCTGCTTTTTGCCCCATTGAGCGGCGAAGAGACCCGCGAGAACCTGGCGGACCGCGCCGGTGATCTGGCCGGTTCCACCCGTGATCTGGTGGTGGAAGGACGCAAGCGCGTCCGCAACGCGGCCACCGCCCTGCGTACCCCGGCGGAAGCCACGGGCACGGAAGGCTTGGGGAATTCGTAAGCAACAGCGCCGGGGAATCCCGCTGGCGAACCTCGCGGAGATCACAACTAGATGCAGCAGCGTAGAGACGTGACACTGCCACGTCTGCTAAATACCTATGCGCTCGGCCATCCTTGACACTCCATCCGCCCGGCCTTTATTCTTAAGTCTGTCCCCAGCGTAACTTCTGCTAGGCATTCAAGATTCTGGAGTCGCCCTATGTTTATAAAAATAAAGGATCTTGAACTCCGGAAATTGGAATTTGACGAAACCTTCCCTCCCGGCACTATTGATTTCGGCGAGGACACGGTGCAGAAGCTCCCGTTGCAGGCGGTAGGACGGGCGGAGCTGATTCGCGAGCACCGCGGCGGCAAGAACGTGGTGGAGGACATCCGGATCGTCGCCAAGATTGCCACGGGGATCGAGGTTTACTGCGCCCGCTGCCTGGAACCGGTGAACAATTCTGTGGCCGAGTCGTTCGATCTGATCTACCGTCCGCTGGGCATAGACGCGGCGGGCGAGGAAGCTTCCATCAGCTCGGCGGAGACGGAAATCGGGTACTATCAAGGTGAGGGCCTGCTGCTGGAGGACGTCCTGAAAGAGCAGGTCCTGCTGGCCCTGCCGGTGAAGCAAGTCTGCAAGCCCGGCTGCAAGGGGCTTTGCCCGCAATGCGGGACGAACCTGAACCACAGCAAGTGCGATTGTGTGGTCACGGTTGCCGAGCCGCGCTGGGCCGCTCTGGAAGATATCCGCAAGAAGCTGGAGCGGTAGAGAAAATTTTTGCGCAGCGGCCTGCGGGTCGCGCGCCATGAAAGGTAACTGGATACAATGGCAAATCCTAAACGGCGGCACTCGCAAACGCGCACCTCGACGCGCCGCGCTCACGATCATCTGACGGCGGTGTCAGTTTCCGAATGCCCCAATTGTCACGAACGCAAGCTGCCCCATCGTGTATGTCCCAAATGCGGGTATTACAAGGGCCGCGAAGTAGTGGAAGTCAAAGAAACCAAGTAGAACCGACACCTAAGTGGAAACGCTCATAGCTGTTGACGCCATGGGGTCTGACCGGGCCCCCAAGCCAGAAGTGGAAGGCGCACTGCTGGCTGTGCAGCACTATCCCGGAGTCAGGGTGCTGCTGATCGGGCCGGAAGCTCAGCTCAAGCGCGAGCTGGCCGGACATCCCTCTGCCGTGCGCGCGGCCATTGACGTGATCAACGCCACCCAGGTCATCACCATGCACGATAAGCCGGTGCAGGCGGTGCGGACCAAGAAAGACTCCAGCATCCACGTGGGTCTGCGCCTGGTGCGCGACAAAAAGGTGGTGGGCTTTGTCACCGCCGGCAACACCGGCGCCGCCATGACCGCCGCCAAGATGGTGCTGGGCGCGCTGCCCGGCGTGGACCGTCCCGCCCTGGCCAGCGTGTTTCCCACCTCCATGGGCAAGCCTTCCATCCTGATTGATGTGGGCGCCAACGTGGACTCCAAGCCGCAGAACCTGGCCCAGTTTGCCATCATGGGTGAAATCTATTTTCGCGCCATCTTCGGCGTGCAAAAGCCCACCGTGGGATTGCTCTCCGTGGGGGAAGAAGAGACCAAGGGCAACGACCTCACGCGCCACGCCCACGCGCTACTCAAGGAACTGCCATTAAATTTCATCGGCAACGTGGAAGGCCGCGATCTCTACAACGGCCGGGTTGACGTGATCGTGTGCGACGGCTTTGCCGGCAACGTGGCCCTGAAAATTTCCGAAGGCCTGGTGGATGCCGTCCGCTATCTGCTGAAAGAGTCCTTGAACTCCACCATCACCTCGCAGGTGGGCGCGCTGCTGGCGCGCAAGGCGTTCACCAACTTCGGACGCCGCCTGGACTACTCCGAATTTGGCGGCGCGCCGCTGCTGGGGATCAAAGGCGTGGCCATTGTCGGCCACGGCGCATCCAACGCCAACGCCATTAAGAACGCCGTCCGCGTGGCCAAACAGTTTTACGAGTCCGGCATCAACGAACGCATCGAGCAGGAAATCACGGCCGCCCGGGTGGAAGCCGCGGCCGCCCGCCTGGAAGAAAACGCATGAGTCTTTCGAACGTCGCCTTCCTTTTTCCTGGACAAGGCTCACAAGCCGCAGGGATGGGGAAAGAGCTGGCTGCTCTCTATCCCGTCGCGCAAAAAACTTTTCAGGAAGCCGATGCCGCCCTGGGCTTCAGCCTGTCACAACTCTGCTTTGAAGGTCCTGACGACCGGTTGCGCATGACCGAGATCACCCAGCCGGCCATTTTGACGGTAAGCGTGGCTGCTGCACGCGTTCTGGCCGAAAAGGGAATTACTCCGCAATTTGTCGCCGGGCACAGCCTGGGCGAATACTCCGCCCACGTAGTCGCCCGGACGCTGGATTTTGCTGACGCCGTGCGCACCGTGCGCAATCGCGGCAAGTACATGCAGGAAGCCGTCCCCGCCGGCCAGGGCGCGATGGCCGCCATCCTGGCCATGCCGATTGACCAGCTCCAACAAGTCTGCGCCGACGCCGCGCAGGGTGAAGTCGTTCAGCCAGCCAACGTGAACTCGCCCGACCAGATCGTGATCTCCGGCGCCGCCGCGGCCGTGGCCCGCGCCGCGGAACTGGCCAAGGAACGCGGCGCCAAGCGGGCCATCATGCTGGATGTAAGCGCGCCTTTCCATTGCGCCCTAATGCAGCCGGCGCAGGACCGCTTGGCTCAAGACCTGCACGCGCTCAAGTTCGCCGATCCGAAAATCCCCGTGGTCAGCAACATTGACGCCGAACCCAAGACTTCAGGCGACGCCTCCCGCGATGCTCTCATCCGCCAGGTTACCGGGACCGTCCAGTGGGTGGGCTGCGTGCAGAAGCTGATCGCCCTGGGCGCGAAGACGTTCATCGAAGTCGGGCCCGGCAAAGTCCTCACCGGCCTGATGCGGTCCATTGATCGTGCACAGACAGCGATGAACGTGGGTGACGAAGCGTCACTGCAAAAAGTGATAAGTTTCTTCCAGACGCCGGCGTAAAAGTAGTATCGTTAGCTGGACGCCGTTCGGCTTTTTCATCGAGACTCTTCAATGAATCATATTGCCCGCTTCCTGATAGTGGCACTCCTGCCGTCGTTTGCGATTCCTTCAGAAAAAATCGATTGGGGAATCGATGTTGAGTCCAAGCGTCATACATTTGCCATGAACGTTGCTGATATCAACCAGCTGGATCTGGCGAACATGAACGCCTTCTATCTAGTGGAAGGAAAAACTGAGGAACGGCTGCTGCTTAGGCGCGGCAAAGCCAATCGAATCTACTACTTCGTCGACGACAATTCGGTAAGTGGTTCAACCAAAGTAACATTCCGTTGGAAGAAGCCGTTGGATGAGCAGCGCTTCCTGGCCTACTACGAATGGGGTTGGTACGCAGGTGGTTCCGATCAAGGTGGCATTATCCAGGTGTTCGAGATAAGCGAAGCAAAGGTCTCAATTACTCAACAGATCTACTTCAACATGCATGCTGGCGCACGCGCGGTCGGAGCCATTTTCGATGCAAACGCACAAACTCTAACCGTCAAATCAGTTCCATTTTTCTCGCCGGGAGGCCGCTGCTGCCCTTCCCACCTGAATACAATTACTTTCCGCTGGGACGGCCAGCGGTTTGTCCGCGTCGGAGCAAAGCTCGCCCCAATTCCCAAACACGACTAAGCGGCAAAGCGCCATTTGCTCCCGTTCAACCCTTCCTCCAGCGCCGCCGTTTCTTCTTGCGATTCCGGCGTCCGTTACATAGCCGTATTTCCCGCGTCCATACTGTTTGGAGCGGACATCAAGGCCATCATATGTTGAATATCAAAGGCTTCTTTGCGGACGCGCTGATCGTAGTAAACAAGCGTGAGGGCGATAGCGCTTACCGGGCCAAACAGGATTTCTCCGACCGCGTTGGTGATCTGCTGCAGCACTTGCGGGGCGAATGCTGCGGAAACACGGAACACCTTGGAACTCAGTGCGTTCACGCCCGCATCCAGCGCGAATGACATTCCGGCGGCAAAGATCGTTGTGAGAAAGTAGACTACGACGACCCGGCCGACGGAGTCGCTGGTCAAAGATGAGCTTCGTTTCAAAGCCTCATTTCCCGTGATGTTTTCCAGGACCACGGCGGGAACTGCGATTCCATACACTCCCGCCCAATAGATTCCCGGCGCGATGCACAGCATGGTGCCAACGCCAACAATCAAGCCAACCATGAAAGAGACGTACACCACCTTGAGGGCCTTGGCCCACACCCGCGCAAAGCAGTCAACCATGCTGGCGGGCCTGTCGAGATAGATATCGGAAACGCCAAAAGTTGTCGCTGCTGTCACGATTGAACCCGCGAACGTGGAAACAACCAGCGTGCCCAAAACACCCAGCGCAGTTCCGATTGTTTCCAGTTTTTGATCGCCAGCGGCAGGAGGCGTCACGACAAGCTGCAGCAGCAGCAGGACAAGATTCGGAACCATGCTAATGCCGATGAACAGCGGGAAGTTCCGCCGGTAGATGTTGAACGTCTCATCGAGTAGCTTGCCTAGCGAGAGGGGAACCAGTGTGTGGGTCATAGTTTCACGTTCAGAAGTCTTGCGTCAATCAAATCGCGATATTCTACCCGAAGCAGGCCGCGAGCGTTTCCCCTCAGGTTCAGTATCCGGCCGCAGACATCTTGATTTTTGTTCAGTTTTGGTGCTTAAGTCCGTATAATTCCC
This sequence comes from Terriglobia bacterium, assembly GCA_041486545.1. Taxonomy (GTDB): domain Bacteria; phylum Acidobacteriota; class Terriglobia; order Terriglobales; family Acidobacteriaceae; genus Angelobacter. Next base: position 2,620 of record JBGPLR010000074.1, on the reverse strand, counting down.
GGCATCGTATAGGGCTTCCCCCGCCTGACTACTCACAAAGATTCCAAAGAGACCTAGGAGACTAGACATGAAGACGATTGCTAAATTGATGGCCCTTTGCCTGGTGCTCGGCACGTTGAGCTTCGCGCAGGGCACGGCGCCCGCAGGCGGTAAGAAGACCGACGATACCAAGAAGACCAGCGCCGACAAGGGCAAAGGTAAGGGCATAGTTGCAACCAAGGCCAAGGGCGGCGACAAGGACAAAGACGCCGGCAAAGGCAAGGGCAAAGGGAAAGGCAAGAGCAAAGCCCCGGCCACCAAGAAGGGCGGGGACGACAAGGGCGGCAAGAAGTAACCGTCAGCTAATTTTCTTTGGTCGGCTACGTTTTGGCGCCGAACTTGAAGACCTTCAGGCGGGCGTCGCCCATGCTATGGCCGCCGGGTGGCTGGAACTCATCCAGTGAGTGAGCTGCGTTCAGTGCCCGGCGGCGTTCAGATTCCCCCCGCCTTCCGCGGCGATTTTGCTGCCATTCAACCCCCAAAAACGCCCCTCAGGCGCAGTATCCGGCCAATCATCTTATTTTCTTCAGTTTTCGCCATTAAGTCTCTATAATTCCCCGGCATTCGGACAGGGCCTCCCCGGCCCTTAATCACAAAGAGTCAAAGAGACCAAAGGAGATCTAGGAGACATGAAGACAATTGCTAAGTTAATGGCCCTCTGCTTGTTGCTCGGCACTCTGGCATTTGCCCAGACTACTGGCGACAAGGACAAGAAGGGTGGCGAAACCAAGACCGCTGAAACCGGCAAGAAAAAAACCACCACCAAGAAGGGCGCAAAAAAGGCCCCTGCCACTGCTGACAGCGGCAAGAAGGCCACCAAAAAGGGCGCGAAAAAGGGCGCCGCGAAGAAAGCTGCTGCTGACGACTCCAAAAAAGGCGGCGACGACAAGGGCGGCAAGAAGTAAGCATTCTTCAAGCCCATCCGGGGAATCTGCCGGTTTCCTGGTTGTTCGACTAAACCCAACTCGGATCCGCGCCTGATCGTCGCTGCTTCAGGGTTCTGTGAAGCCGGGCGCGGAGAGAGTCTCTCCGCCATACTCCCGTTCACTTGCATTCACTTTCGCGCGCCTTCAGGCGCGGCGGGAGAAATGCGCCTGCGTCCTCTTATCCCGGGTTGTGGCAGCGTACCTGCCAGATATCTGGCGATGTGGTGATGGTGTGCGACTTCTTTTCCACCCACAAGAGTGTCGGGGTGGTGCGGCGATTGAGCGTTACCACCAGGATCACGCCGCTGGCCGAACCAAAACCTTTCGTCGGCGGCTCCGCGGCGCAATCTACCTGATGGCTGGTAATGGTTCCAAAATCACTGGAAGGACCCCAGTCCAGCGTGAACTGGGAGAGCGTGTACTGGTTGTACTTGCCAGGATGCTGTTTCCAGTCGCTGTCAGCGTTATACAAGCCGTACGCAGCGTCAAAATCTTTGCGCTCAATGGCAGCAAAAAATTTGTTGGCGACTCCCCATTCCTGGATGTAGCGGAACCGGCCGCTGGGCCAGAACCACAAGATCACAAACACGATCACCAGCACGATTGCGGTCCCCACCATTCGCCAGCGCCGCCGCGCCGGCCTGGGGTCGTATTCTTTTGCGTCCAACAGTCCCATAAGAGCGTCCTCTACAACGTGCGTTTGAACAACAGAGTGGAAAGCGAGAATGTCACAATTGCGAACCCACCAAGATACAGCAGGTCCGGCCAGATTGCAGCCCGTCCCAAGCCGTTGCGGGTACTTTGCCCTATCGGGGGCGATAGCCGCGGGCCCGGACCAGCGGCGAGCCGCGGGGTCACCAGGTCCGGCCGGCGATCATAATTCTTTTTCTTTTTGCGTCCCAAGGGCCTCCAGGATTTCGCTTCCGTCACATTGAGAGAGACACCGTCAGATGCTGTGAAGTTTCCATCGTGCCGGCTAGTCGCAATCAGAATGGCCTTTATTCCTGCACGCGGGCCTCGGTTGTCGTTGAAGATTGCAAGGTGTCTGGTCCGCGGTGACTAAAGCTTGCTTTTCTCCTTGGCAGAAGCGACTGCCGACGTGGAAGGCGACGCAAACAACGCCGATGAGACAAAATCCAGCACCGCGGCGCGCCGCGCTGCAATGCGCTCGGGGGAAACCGGATCACCGGGATGCATAACCTGCTGCGCGGGAATGCTGATGAAGTAGAACACGATGGTCCCCAGGATGGACGTGAGCGTCTGCACCGGGTCCACTTTGCGGAAGTCCGCAGTCTTGATGCCATCGCGGATCAGGTCTTCCAGCTTCCCATACAGCGGCTTGCCGTAGCGTTCCAGAATGCGGCTGGCTACCGGGGAGAGCGTCCTGCCGGCGGAGCGCATGAATTCGCGCTGGACCAGCCGTGGATACACCGAGTGGCTGGCGATGTAATCAAAATGGGCTTCCACGTATTGCAGGAGCTTGTCGCGCGGCGGCAGATCGTCGCGATTCAAAATGGCCATCACCCGCTCGTGCAGCCCGCTGAAGACTTGCTCCAGCGCCGCGGCGTACAGTCCTTCTTTGTCTTTGAAGTAGTAGTAGAGCGGGGCTTTGTTCACGCCGGCGCGGCGGGCAATCTGGTCAGTGCGGGCGCCGG
>JBGPLR010000073.1:0-10080 GCA_041486545.1 Terriglobia bacterium | reverse complement strand
CGCTGGCCAACCGGCCCGACTACACGCAACAGAGGATCAACTTGCTGAACAGCGAGCTGACCCTGAAAGGCACCAGGAATGGATTGCTGCCCACCGTGGACCTGGTCGCGTTCTACGGCGCGTCCGGTCTGGCCGGCGTGCCTAATCCCAGCACACCAGTCACTCTGGCATCTGGCTTTACGGATGCCTTTGGCAACCTGTTCAACTCTTCAGGTCCGGACAAAGGCATTCAGTTGAACATCGTGGTTCCGCTGGGCAATCGTGTGGCACAGGCCACTCACGTTCGCGCGCAGCTGGAGTACCGCCAATCACAGTTGCTGTTGAAGAGCGTGGAGAACAACATTGCCATCAGCATCCGCAACGACGCCTTCAACGTGGAAAACAGCCGGGCCGCGGTGGTCGCAGCCCAGACGGCCCGCGACCTTGCTGCGCAAACCCTGGACGCTGAACAGAAGAAATACAACCTGGGCGCCTCCACCTATCTCAACGTCCTGCAGGACGAGCGTGATCTGGCCCAGAACGAATCCAACCTGGTCCAGGCCAAGATCAACTACGCCAAGGCGCGGGTGCAGCTCGATCAGGATACGGCACAGACCCTGGACCGCTACAACATCAAGATAGATGAAGCCGTGACCGGCAACATCAAGACCATTCCTAACGTGCCCGGCACCATGCCGAGTAAGACGGCCATGCAGGAGACCAACCCATCGTCCCCGAAGTAACGCACCGATGCTAGACAAAATCGGCTAAGCAAGACCGCCCGGCTGGATGGTTTCCAGCCGGGTTTTCATTTGGCCTTAAGAGATTTCTCATAGATAGGTCCCGACAGTCTGGCAGCCATCCACACGTGAACCTCCACTTGCCATCCGGCCACGACATTACTTTACTTTCCATGGATCACTTTCCATGGGTCAAGGCTGCTGCTCAACCTAGCGCCTGTCTTCTTTTTGCGCTATATTTCGGAGCCCTGCGGATTCGCCCAAAGCCTTGTTTCCCGGGAAGCAGATGGAGGTATTCAGCTATGTTTCGTTCCTGCCAGTCAGCTGCGTTGGTCATTCTTCTGGTATTGCTCTGCCGGGATTCTTCCGCGCAAAAGCCCTCGTCAGATGACTGGTTGCCGGTGACCCAGCAGGACCTGCAGATCAAGAATGTGCCGGGAAACTCCAATTCCTCTGCTTTGCAGCTCTATTTCAGCTATTTCAAGAACGACAACGAAAACTTCATCTCTGTCTACAAACGCATCAAGATCTTGAACGACGCCGGCAAGAAATATGCCGACGTGGAAATCGAGATTTCGCCGGGCGAGTCGCTGAAGACGATGAGCGCGCGAACCATCCATCCTGACGGAGCCATCATTGAATTCAAGGACAAGCTACTGGAAAAGACAGTTCTCAAGGCCCGCGGCGTAAAGTACATCGCCAAGACCTTCACGCTGCCGGAAGTGTCGGTTGGCAGCATCGTGGAAATGCGCTGGACGATCAATCTCCCGAAACGCACCGTTCAACCCATTTCCGCATGGCCGGTCCAAGGTGATCTTTTTACATTGAAAGAGACCCTGCGTTTCCGGCCATTCCAGGGCCTGGTCGTGGTCCCCACCGAATGGGCCAACCTCAGCCAAAAATCCCAAGTGTCCTATAGTTACTTGAACCAGGTGGACATGACTCCTCTCGAGAAAAAAGAAGGCAACGTGATGCAACTGGATCTGGAGAACGTCCCGGCATTCTTCTCGGAAGAGTACATGCCTCCGCATGACGACTACCGCCCGGTCGTCCTGTTCTATTACGGAGGCCGGGAGACGGCTTCACCGGACAAATTCTGGGAAGAGTGGCGGCGGCTGGGCACGCAGTACATAGACAAGTTCATTGGGAATTTTCACGAAGTCCGCGAACTGGCAGAGCAAACCACGGCAGGAGAGACCGATCCGGAAAAGAAACTGCGCAAGCTGTACGCCCGCGCGCAGCAGATCAGAAACCTTTCGTTTGAGAGGGAACGGACGAGTGCCGAATCCAAAAAAGAAGACCTCAAGACCAACAACAATGCCGCGGACGTGCTGCGGCACGGTTACGGAACGTCCTTTGACATCGGCGCATTGTTTGCGGGAATGGCGCGGGTCTTGGGTTTCGAAGCCTACATGCTGGGAGTCTCCGACCGCAAGGACCGCTCGTTTAACCGGCTGGTGCTGTACCTGGGCCAGATCAGCAGTCTAGCGGTCCTGGTAAGGACCGGCGGAAAAGAAATCGTGTTGGACCCTGGCACCAGGCTTTGCCCGTTTGGCGCTTTGCGTTGGAGGAACAGTTCAGCCACGGCGCTCAGATTCAACCGGAACTACGACGCTTTTTTTCCCATTCCGGCGCCTGAAACATCGCGGATGCGCCGCTCGGCCGGCATGCAACTCAGCGCTGACGGAACGCTGAAGGGCGAAATCGCGGTCGAACTGAGCGGTGAAGATGCTCTGGAACACCGTCTGGAAGCCCTGGATACTGACGAAGCCGGTCGCCGCAAGAGCTGGGAAGATGAATTGAAGGCCGGGTTGCCCCGGGACGCCACCGTGAAAATGGTGGATTCGCAGGGCTGGGACGCCACAGACGGACCGCTCACGGCGCGCTTCACCGTGGAGATTCCCAGCTATGCCTCCGTGGCCGGCAAGCGCTTGGTTGTGCCCGCGGTGCTTTTCTCCACGCTGCAGAAAAACATGTTCACGCATACCATGCGGCAGTACCCGATCGTCTTTCCGTATCCTTTTTCGGAATCCGACGAAGTAACCATCCGGTTGCCCGATGGCTACACCGTGGAAGCGCCGCCGTACCGCCGCCGGGCCGGACTGGCTTACGCCGGCTACGAACTCACCAGTGAGGTCCAGGGCCAGCAGCTTTCCATTAAACGCAGCCTGCGTCTGGAAGGCCTGTCTTTCCCGCCGGAAAAATACCCTGAGCTGAAAGGATTCTTTGGCGTCGTCCAGGGTGGCGATGAGAGTCAGGCTGTCCTGCGGCCGCAGGAAGCAGCCAGTCCGGAGAAATCTGACAACTGACGAATACACAGCGGTTCCTGCGAGACCAGTACCAGACAGTCTCGCTGGCCGTCCTTGTAGACGCAATCCAGCAACCTATCAAGCCTGCCGCTAGACCAAAACTACTGTCTAACTGGCTTATATCTACAGTTATTTTCAACTTATGGTCAAAACCTGGCTTTTGATATATAGTACGGCGCAAAGTCACCCCCTGATTTGCTTCTCCTAGAGCTAGCGTACCCTGAGGTGAAGTTGATGAGAGTTTTGCGCCCATTTGTATTCGTCAGTTGCCTGCTGTTCTGCGCGGTTGGCTGGGGACAGAAGACTGACTGGCTTCCCGTTACCTCGCGCGACCTGCAGATCAAGGAAGTGCCCGGCAATCCCGGAGCACCTGCCATTCAGCTTTATTATCTCCAGGACATTGACGACTCTACCGCTAACAACGAGTCGGAGCGCGTTTACCAGCGCATCAAGATCCTGACGGAAAAGGGCAACAAGTACGCCGACGTTGAAATTGTTGTGCCGCCGGGCTGCCACGTGCAGGAGTTAAAGGCCCGCACCATCCATCCTGACGGCAAGACTGTGGATTTTGCCGGCAAGCCTTTTGACAAGGTGCTGGTCAAAGGCAACGGCTTCAAGTTCATGGGCAAAGCCTTCACCCTGCCGGAAGTCACTCCGGGCAGTATTGTTGAGTACCGGTACAAACTCGACTATCCGCCGAATGAGCTGCCCTTCCATGAGTGGGCAGTGCAGCACGAGCTCTATACGGTGAAGGAAGACTTCCGTATCCGCGCCTACACCGGGCGTCTGGCCGGCGCCGAGGGGTCCGGGCTCTCCCTCTCCAGCCATCTGCCCAGCAGCATAAGGCCGCAGAGAAAAGGCGAGGGGTTCGAGTTGACGGCCCAGGATGTGCCGCCTTTTGAAGCTGAGCCCTTCATGCCTCCTGAGGCCTCTTACATCTACCGCGTGAGCTTCTTTTACGGCGGACAGGAACTCCGGACTCCAGAAGTGTTCTGGCAACACGAAGGCAACCGCTGGAACGATGAAGTGGAAGCGTACATCGGCAACCGCAAAGAAGCGCGTGAGGCCGCGACCGCGGCGATCGGCAGCGCAACTGATCCGGAAAAGAAATTGCGGGCCTTGTACGCCCGCGCCCAGCAAATCAGAAACCTGACTTACGAGCGCGGCCGCACGGAAGACGAACAGAAGAAAGAAAGCCTCAAGCCCAACCTGAACGTTGCCGAGGTGTTGCAACGCGGTTATGGATATCGCGACGACATCACGCGGACGTTCATCGCCATGGCCCGGGCCGCCGGCTTTACCGCGTCTTTGGTCCGCGTGAGCAATCGCAGCGAGAGATTCTTTGACCGGAACACCATGTCCCGCAGGCAGCTTGATGAGGAGATCGCCCAGGTAAGCCTCAACGGCCGCGACGTCCTGCTTGATCCCGGGACAAGGTTTTGTCCCTTTGGCCTGCTGCGCTGGATCAGGACCTCCACCAAAGCCATGCGCGTGGCCAAGGGCGGAGGCGAGCTGTTTGAGACCCCCGGCGCCCCGCAAGACCAGGCGGTGATTGAACGCACCACCCAGGCGTCGCTGGACGATGAAGGCGCTCTCCAAGGCGAGATCAAAGTTGTATACAAGGGATCGGAAGCAGTGGAGCGCCGTCTGGAAGCGGCCGAGACCGACGATGCGGGACGAAAAAGGAACCTGGAAGATGAGGTCAAGAAGTGGTTGCCTCCCGGCGCTGCGGCCAAGGTGAAGGAAGTGAAAGCCTGGGAAGGGACCGAGGAGCCGCTGGAAGCCACCTTCACGGTGACCGTACCCAGCTATGCTTCTGTGGCCGGCAAACGGTTGCTGGTGCCGGTGAACCTGTTCCAGCCCCGGCAGAAGAATGCGTTTAAGACCCAGGAACGCAAGTATCCCGTCTATTTTCCTTACGCCTTTGCGGAAGCCGACACTACCACCATCAAAGTCCCGGCCGGATACTCGGTGGAAACTGCGCCCCAGGCACATCAAGCCAATCTGCCGGCAGCCATCTATGAAAATCATGTTGAGTTGAACGGCGCACAACTGGTGTCGCATCGTGTTCTGCAGGTGAACGGGATCTTTTTCCGCGCGGACCAGTACTCTGACGTGCGCAACTTCTTCAGCCAGGTCCAGTTGGGGGACGAACAGCAAGCCGTATTCCAGGGAGGTGGCGTCCATGCACAAAAAACAAATTAACTTCGCGATAGTCCTGTTTGTTCTGGTGCTGCTTCCCGTGGCCGCCAACGCGGGCGTGCCGGACTGGCTGCGCAGCGCGGCCCAGCAGCCGGTGAAAAAATATGCCGACGACGTGAACGCCGTTTACCTGCTGGATGAATGCGAGACCACGGTCAAAGACAATGGCGAGACGGTGACACGCTTTCGCGAGGTGATCAAAGTCTTGCGGCCGGAAGGCCGGGGCGCGGCCTATCCCCGGGTGCCTTTTGACGATGAAACCAAGCTGAACTACTTCAAGGGCTGGAGCATCAGTTCGCGCGGCCAGGAATATGAGGCCAAAAAAGACGACGTGGTGGAGTTCTCCGGCGGCGAAGGTTACGAAATCTACGTGGACACCAAAGTGAAAGCCATGCGCATTCCGGGTGTGGACGTAGGCACCGTGGTGGGTGTGGAATGGGAACAGAAACGTCACCCCTACACGTTTGAAGATCACTGGTTCTTCCAGTCAGCGATACCGGTGGAGCGGGCGCGTTTCATCCTGCACCTGCCTGCCAGTTGGGAATACCGGGCAAACTGGCTGCATTACTCTGAAAAAGCTCCGCAGGTCCAAAACGGAACTTCCATCTGGGAGTTGACCGACATCCCGCGCATCGAAAAGGAAGCCGAGGCGCCGCACTGGCGCGCCCTGGCCGGACAGCTGATTGTCACTTTTTTCTCGGAGAAGACCAAAGGCCGCTCCTATTCCACCTGGGGAGATTTCGGCGTCTGGTACAACCAATTGACGGCCGGCATGCGTGATCCCTCGCCTGCCCTGCAGCAAAAGGTCCTGGAGTTGGCGCCGGCATCCATGCCGCTGCTGGACCGGATCAAAGCCCTGGCCCGGTTCGCCCAGCGCGACGTGCGCTATGCGGCCATTGAGATCGGCATCGGCGGCTTTCAGCCGCATCCTGCAAGCGTGACCTTCAGCAATCGTTACGGCGACTGCAAAGACAAAGCCACAGTTCTCAGTTCCATGCTGGCGCAGATCGGCGTGAAGTCGTATTACATTCCGATTCACACCGACCGCGGGATCTATTCCGAGAAGACCCCTCCCACCAACGGGTTTAACCACGTGATCCTGGCCATCCAGTTGCCACAGGCCAGCTTCCGTGAAGGTATGCCCGCGGTGTACGAGCATCCGAAACTGGGGCATTTGCTGATCTTTGATCCCACGTCCACGGTGGTTCCCTTCGGGCAGATACCAGCCTATGAGCAGGACAACTACGGCTTGCTGGTGAGCGAGCAAGGCGGAGAACTGATTCACTTGCCGGTGAGCGCCCCGGACCTGAACCGGATTACGCGCACCGCCAAACTCACCTTGCAGGCGGACGGTTCCATCAAAGGTGAAGTGCAGGAAATCCGCACCGGCAATGAGGCGGCCCTGGGCCGGTATGCATTTGAGCATCAGACGTCAGCCGACCGCAGAAAAATCCTGGAGCGCTTTCTCGGCAGGATGATGGGCAACTTCCAGTTGGACACGGTGGACGCCGAAAACTTGGACGACATTGATAAGGACTTGATCATCCGCTACAAATTTACGGCTGAACACTATGCCAAGAACGCCGGAGCGCTGCTGCTGGTGCGTCCGCGGGTGCTGGGAGAAAAACTGGGAGCGCTGGATATGACCAAACCGCGCCACTACCCTTATTCCTTTGACGTGCCCACGCTGCAGACCGACACGTTTGAGTTCAACTTGCCGGAAGGCTACAAAATTGACGAGTTGCCGGAAGCGGCCAAAGCGAATTTTCCCTTCGCCGATTACAGCAGCAAAATTGAAAACACCGGCACCCAGCTCAAGTACAGCCGCGAGTACAAGATCAAGTCCACCGTGGTCCCGGCGGACAAGATCAGCGAAGTGGGCAAGTTCTTTCATCAGATCAATCAGGATGAGAGGAACATGGCGGTATTGAAGCGGGCCAATTGAACTCTGAAAAACGCAGCCTCGGCGCTTTTGTGGGGCTGGAGCCCTGGCCCGCGGGCATTCGTAGTCGCGCCCGTGCCTGCCGTTGCTCCGGACTTCCTTACACGTCGCGGCGAAGGTAAATTGCCATGCGCTGGTTTTGTCATGTGGCTTTGATGGCCGGCCTGGCCGCGCCCTGTGCGGCTTCCGGCCCAGGGGAAGATTTTCTTCCCATCAACCCGCAAGAACTTCAGATGACGGAATTCAAGCCGGTTCCCGGCGCTGCGGCCGTCCTCTTGTACTACGCCAACCAGATTGATGACGTGGAGCACTCAGAATTTTTTTACTCGCGCATCAAGATCTTCTCTGACGGCGGCAAGCGCCACGCCAATGTTGAAATCCCCATGGTGGAGAAAACCGAAATCACGGGACTCGCCGCGCGCACCATTCATCCGGACGGAACCATCATTGCGCTGACGGAGCAGCCGTTTGAAAAGACAGTGTTCCGGGTCAAAGGGGCGCGGGTCCGGGTGCAGGCTTTCACGCTGCCGCAAGTCACTGCCGGCAGCATCATTGAGTACATGTACATACTGCACTACCACGACAAGACTCCCCGTCACCATCATTGGCCGGTGCAGCACGATATGTTTACCGTCAAGGGCCATTTCCGGTTCCGCTATGACAAACAATTAGCAGTGCGCTGGCTGCCCACAGCCGGATTGGACAAGAGCCCCGACCATGACCAGAAAGAGCACGTCCTTCAGATGGACGTGGAAAACGTGCCCGCATTTGAAGCCGAAGAGCAGATGCCGCCGGAAGACACTTACAAGCTCAAGGTGCGGTTCTTTTATACCTATCCGACCATGAGTTCGCCGTCGTCGTACTGGTTTGAGGTCGGGCGATACTGGTCGCGTGGCATGGATTACTTTCTGGGCGATCACGGCGATCACAAGGAAAGCAAGGAAATGAAGGAAATGAGGGAGGCGGCAACAGAAACCATCGCTGGCGAGACTGATCCCGAGAAAAAACTGCGCAAGCTGTACGCTCGGGCCCAGGGAATCAGGAACCTGTCGTACGAACGAAGGCGCACCGAGAAAGAACGAAAACAGGAAGACTTGAAACCTCCAAAGAACGTTGTTGACGTGCTCAAGCACGGCTACGGCAGCCGGAATGATATTGCGCGCCTGTTTGTGGCACTGGCCCGCGGCGCCGGGTTCACGTCCTCAGTGGTGTTCGTCTCCAGCCGCGAGTCGCAGATGTTCGACCGGGAGGTGCTCGCGTTCAGCCAGTTGGATTCGGAAGTCGCGCTGGTGAGGCTTAATGGCAAATCTATTTTTCTCGATCCGGGCACCCGCTACTGTCCCTACGGGCTGCTGCGTTGGATGCGCACCGGCACCGCAGCCATGGACACGCGCGATCCGGGCCAACTGATCAGCACGCCGGCCGCCGGCCAGGACGCTGCAACGATCTTCCGTTCCGCCGATCTCAATCTCAGTCCAGATGGCTCTCTCAAAGGCGAGATACGCGTGGAGTTTGGCGGCGCTGAAGGGCTGGAACGCCGGCTCTCTGCCCTGGACACAGATGATGCCGGCCGCAAGAAAGAAATGGAAGAAGAAGTAAAGCATTGGCTACCGGTCCACACGAAAGTGGAAATGACGGATTCCGCGGCGTGGGACAAGGAGAACGAACCGCTCACCGCCATTTTCAGTATTGAGGTGCCGGAATACGCGTCAGTCGCCGGCAAGCGCCTGCTGGTGCCTTCGGCGTTGTTCCAGCCCAAGCGGGCAAGTCTCTTCAAAAGCGGCGCGCGCAAGTACCCGGTCTATTTTCACTATGCCTTTTCCGAGCAGGACCAGATCACCATGGAAATACCGGAAGGCTATTCGGCGGAAACTCTGGCCACCGCACAGGCGGCCAAAACCACTTACGCCAGTTATAAAAGCCAATCCAGCATGGAGGGCAAGCGGCTCCACATGGACCGCGCCTTGCAGTTCAACGGTGTTCTCTTCCAGCCGGACCGTTACAACGACCTGCGCGACTTTTTCGGGAAGGTGCAGGCAGGCGACGAAGCGCAGAGCGTTCTGCGCCAGGGTTTGCCCACGCCCCCGGCTGAGGCGCCAAAGCCGAACTGACCAGGGCGGTCAGGGTTGCGTGCCTTGGAGTTGCTCGTCCTCATTTGTCAGGACGACACGCTGATTGCCTAAAAGTTACTTGCTCGCGGCTTTTGCCATCTTCTATGATCAAAAGAACATTCCAGAGTCACCGCCAAAGCGGTCAGGAAACCCCTTTCGTATGGCAGATTCACTGAAGAAGAAGTCGCAGAGTGGCATAGCGGAAAGCCCCATCGCGGAAATATTTGAGGGGCGGCATCCCGCTGTTTCTGAAAAGCACTGGGCGGAAACCATGCTGGCCAAGTCTCTGGAAAAGAACCCGGAAAAGCCGATTGGCGCGCCCACCGGCGTCAACCTGGACGAAAACGGAACGGCGCGGTTTACCACTATCAGCGGGATGCCCATCCGTCGCTTGTACACCCAGGCAGATCTGCCCGATGACTGGAACTATGAAAAGCACCTGAACTATCCCGGTCAGCCGCCGTACACGCGCGGTATCCACTCCAGCGGCTACCGCGGCCGGCTGTGGACCATGCGCCAGTTCTCCGGCTTTGCGTCGCCGGAAGAAACCAACGAGCGTTACAAGTACCTGCTGGCCAGCGGCGGCGGCGGGCTGTCGGTCGCGTTCGATCTGCCGACCCTGATGGGCTATGACTCTGACCACCCGGCGAGCGAAGGCGAAGTCGGCAAGTGCGGCGTGGCCATTGATTCGCTGGAAGACATGGAAATTCTGTTCGGCGGCATTGACCTGGAGAAGACCACGGTCAGCATGACCATCAATTCCCCGGCGTCCGTGCTGTGGGCGATGTACCTGGTGG
>JBGPLR010000072.1:0-10152 GCA_041486545.1 Terriglobia bacterium | reverse complement strand
GTGCTGGCCGTGGACCTGGAAGACCGCATTGAATCCTGGAACTCGCAGATGGAAGTGATGTACGCCCAGGAGCGCGCCCAGGTGGTGGGACAGAAGCTGAATGAAGTCTTCCCCGGGCCGTTCATGGAAGAGTTCTATCGCGTGCGCCAGAACCCGGGCATCCACAATCTCTACAAATTCCGTCTCAATACGCCCACCGGGGACACGCGGATTGCCAACGTGGCCATTGCGCCGTTGGTCACGCGAAACTTCAGCGTCATCGGCCGGCTGATCATTGTGGACGACATCACCGAGCGCATTGAGCTGGAATCGCAACTTTCGCAGGCGGAAAAAATGTCGTCCATCGGCCTGCTGGCCGCGGGCGTGGCCCATGAAGTCAACACGCCCCTGGCGGTGATTTCCAGTTACTCGCAGATGATGGCCAAGCAGATCAACGGTGACGAGAAACTGGCCGCCCTGATGGAGAAAATCACGCGGCAGACCTTCCGCGCTTCGGAGATCGTCAACAACCTGCTGAATTTCTCCCGCACCAGCGCCACGGAATTCAGTGACATCAACCTGAACAAGATCATCATGGATACGCTGGCCCTGCTGGAGCACCAGCTCAAGACTTCGCGCATCAAGGTGGAAGCTGATTTACATGAAGACCTGCCCGCCATTTACGGCAACGCGGGAAAATTGCAGCAGGTCTTCCTCAATCTCTTTCTTAACGCCAAAGACGCGATGGCCGGCAACGGCGGCACGCTGCGGGTATCCACCGCCAACGGGTCGGCTGTCCAGGTCAACATCAGCGACACCGGCACGGGCATTGCGCCGGAACACATTCATAAGATCTACGATCCGTTCTTTACCACCAAGAACGCGCCACAAGAAGGCCAGTCGCGCGGCACGGGCCTGGGTTTGTCAGTGACCTACGGAATTATTCAAGAACATGCAGGCAAGATCCGGGTGGAGTCCAATCCTGGCCGTGGGACCCAGTTCCATCTTGAATTCCCCTTAATCAGGAAGGCCGTCAATGTCTGAAGCCGCTGTACTAGGCCGGCCGCCGGTGGAAACCGCGGGCACCGGTTCCATCCTCATCATTGACGATGAGGCCGCAATTCGCGAGTCCCTGGAGACTCTGCTGGAGTTTGAAGGTTACTCTGTGCAGTCGGCGGAAACCGGGGAACAAGGGCTCGCCAAGCTGGGCGAGCGGCCCTTTGATCTGATCCTGCTGGACTTCGCCCTGCCCGACCGCAATGGCCTGGAAGTTCTGGCGGAAATCCGCAATCGCGATCCCCAGCTTGCGGTGATCATGATCACCGCTTACGGCACGGTGGACAACGCCGTGCGCGCCATGCAGAACGGCGCCACCAACTTCATCCAGAAACCCTGGGACAACGAGAAGTTGCTGGCCGACGTGCGCGCCGCCGTGGCCCGCTGCCGCGCGGAAGAAGAAAACGAGCAGCTCAAGCGCGCCTTCAAGCAGCGCTACAACTTTGAGAACATCGTGGGCAAGAGCGAAGCCATGCTCAAGATTTTTGACCTGGTGGGCCAGGTGGCCTCCAGCCGCTCCACCGTGCTGATCCAGGGTGAAAGCGGGACGGGCAAGGAACTCATCGCCAAAGCCATTCACGCCAACTCGCCGCGCAAGAACCATCCCTTTGTGCCGGTGAACACCGGCTCCATGCCCGCCGATCTGCTGGAGTCAACGCTGTTCGGCCACGTCAAGGGTGCGTTCACCAGCGCCGTTTCGTCCAAGAAGGGCCTGTTTGAAGTGGCCGACGGTGGCACCATCTTCCTGGACGAAATCGGGACCATGAGTCTGGAAACCCAGGCCAAGATCCTGCGCGTGCTCCAGGACAAGCGATTCATGCATCTGGGCGGCGTACAGGAAATCCAGGTGGACGTGAGGGTGATTGCGGCCACCAACATTGACCTGAAGATCTCCGTCCGCGAAGGCAGGTTCCGTGATGACCTGTTCTATCGCCTCAACGTCATCACGATTGACCTGCCGCCGCTGCGCAGCCGGTCGGCGGACGTCCCGCTGCTGGTCAACCACTTCCTGGCCAAGTTCTCAGAAGAAAACAGCAAGCCGCCGCGCCAGATCTCGCCGGAGGCCCTGCGCCCATTGATGGATTACGGCTGGCCGGGTAACGTGCGCGAACTGGAAAACGTGATGGAGCGGGCCGTGGTCCTCTCCAACAGCCCGGTGATTGGCATTGAGCTGCTGCCTGACCACATTGTGGGACGCGGCTCGGCGGGCAAAATGTTTGACCACCGCCCGGACGCTTCCCTGTTTGAGATTGTGGAGGACTGCGAACGCCGCCTGATCGTGGACATGCTGGAAAAATCCAACTGGAACCAGACTGAGGCCGCTGACCGCTTCCATATCCCGCTTTCCACACTCAACCAGAAGATCAAACGGTTGAATATTGAAGTCAGGAAGAAGTCGGGGACAAGGGAGCAGTAGTCTCCTTGCGGAAACGCTTTTGCTGCCACACCCGCATCGCCAGCATCACCACTGCCATGGCGTAAAAGCCTGTCTCCGTACCAAACGGGGTGGCCACCATGCCTGCCGCCAGCGCTACCGGAAACATCATCAACGTCCGGCCCATGGCCTTGAACGCGCGCGGATCATCCTCTTCATTGACCAGCTTTTTGCGCTTGGCCAGCCACCATTGCAATGCCAGGAGCGTCGCCGCGACAAACAGGTTGCCGAAGTAGATCTCCTTGGCCGCCGTGTTGTTCAGGAAATGCCCCAGCAGCGCGCAGGAAAATGGCAGTACAGAAATGCTCATCAGAAACATCAGGTTGAGCCAGACCAAGCCGGCCTGCAGATGACGGACAAAATGCATCGCCAGGTGGTGCTGGATCCACAGCAGTCCGCAATAAACAAATGAGAGAAAGAAACTGAAAAAGGCCGGCGCTTCCTCTCCCAGCTTGTTCAGCAGCTCGCGGCTCCCAACGTGTTTGGCCAGTTCCGGAACTTTCAGCTCCAGGACCAGCAGGGTCATGGCGATGGCGAAGATGCCGTCCGTCAAGGTTTCCATGCGTCCTTTGGAAAGCCGGAGACTGAAAATCAATTGGCGGAGAGACTTGGGCGGCGAGCTCATGAGCAATGGGATTCTATGCGACAGAGGCAGGGCTGGCAATTGCGGCTTTGCTTCGCGATGAACGTCTGCCTAAAGGCCCGCGATTCACAAGCGAATCGCTAGACGCTGATACGGGTACTGGGTCAGTCCAAAACTGACCCAGTACCGGCGCTTTGTGAGCGCAACGGGCACTCTGCTATATTGGCCATGGGATGGCACTGATCTCGCCTGTTGAAATCGCGAAGCGCAGCGTGGTGGCGGTGCAGGATTACACGCATCTCGCGGTCCGCTCTGTCGCGAATGTCTTTGCCCAGCCACGCTACTGGTCGGACGCCATCCAGCAGGCCGACCTCATCGGCGTGGGCAGCCTGCCCATTGTGGTCCTCACTGGAATGTTCACCGGCATGGTGCTGGCGCTCAATACGTCCAATACTTTGGAGCGATTCGGCTCACTCTCTCTCACCGGTCAACTCGTTTCCATCTCCATGGTGCGCGAGCTTGGCCCCGTGCTCACCAGCCTGATGGTGGCGGGACGCAACTCCTCCGGCATGGCCAGCGAACTTGGTTCCATGAAAGTGACTGAGCAGATTGACGCCATGCGCGCGCTGGGCACCGATCCCTACAAGAAGCTGGTCACGCCGCGCGTGATCTCCACCGTGTTCATGATGTTTTTCCTGACCATCCTCTCTGACCTGGTGGGGCTGGCGGGCGGATACCTGATTTCCTACCTCATGCTCGGTCTGGACACGGTGCAATACTGGAACACGGCCTACCAGTCGCTCACCTACAATGACGTGATCACCGGCCTCATCAAGCCGCTGTTCTTCGGCTTCATCATCGCGACGGTAGGCTGCTACTACGGCTTGAGCACCAAGGGCGGAACCCAGGGCGTTGGCCGCTCCACCACCCAGGCCGTGGTGGCCTCGTCCGTGCTCATCCTGGCCGTGGACGTGGTCCTCACCCAGCTCATGCTGTCGCTCAAGTGACCGCCATGGCCCCGCTAGACGTTCAACCCACCCCGTCGCCGGACACAGTCCACAAAGCCATCATCTTTGACGATGTCTCCATCGGCTTTGAAGACGTGACGGTCCTGGACGGCGTCTCCTTTGAATTGAAGCGCGGCGAAACCAAAGCAATGCTGGGCGTCGCCGGCTCCGGCAAAAGCATCATCCTCAAGCTCTGCCTGGGCCTGCTTAAGCCCGACTCCGGCCACATCTATGTCTTAGGACATGACGTTACCACCATGAAAGAAGCCGACCTGTTTGATCTGCGCAGCAAAGTGGGGATCGTTTTTCAGGAAAGCGCTTTGTTTGATTCCCTCACTGTGCGCGACAACGTGGCCTTCCGTTTGATGGAAGAAAAACATCCGGAGCAGGAAGTGGAAGAGCGCGTGCGCGAAGTCCTGAGGTTTGTGGAGCTGGAAGACGCCATTGACAAGTTTCCATCGGAGCTTTCCGGCTGCATGCGGCGCCGCGTGGGCATTGCCCGCGCCATCATCACCCATCCGGAAGTCCTGCTGTACGATTCGCCCACCGGCGGCCTGGACCCCATTACCTCAACCACCATTGTCCAGCTCATCATGAAGCAGCGTGACGTGGCCAAGACCAGCGCCTTGCTGGTGAGCCATCGCCTGCAGGACGGCTTCATGCTGGCCAGCCACTACTACGATCCGGCCACCAGCACCATGCAGCCCGTGGACGGCAAACCCATGCGTGACGTCCGCACCAGCTTCATGGTCCTGCGCGATGGCAAAGTCATCTTTGACGGAACCGCAGTCCAGCTCGGCGCCGTGGAAGACCCGTATATCAGGGAATATATTTCCTGAGACTATTTTTTCGGCGTAATGTCCGTTACCGGCAGGTCCCAGTGCGCCAGCAGGACTTCAAACCGCCGCTGCTCTTCATGCTTGAATGTCTCCTGATCGGGATAGAGCTGCTTGGTCCACGCTTCTTCTTCAGGATTCGCCGTGGTGGCCACCGTTGAGTTCTTGAACCGAATCGTCACGCGATAGTCCCACCGGCCATCTTCCGTGCCGTGCAGGGCGGGGGTTTCAATTTTCACGGACAACATGCGCCCGCTTTCTATGTTCTTCTTCAGCAGCGGGTAGTGGTTCTTCAGGAACAGTTGCAGAAACTCCTGTTGATGTCCCCACTGGACTTTGTAGTAATACTCCACGGTGTAAGGCTGGTCCGCGGCAGCCTGGACAGGGGCGCCCTGGGCCAGCGCAGGCATCGCAGACACCAGCAGGATCAGCGCAATCAGCAGGTTCTTCATCAAAGCCCTCCGATGGGTGGCGACCCGGATTGTAGCTGGCGTGAGCCCGGCGATCAATCGGACGCTTAAGCCGGCAGTGTCCTAATTTGACGCGTTGGCGGTCTTGTTGCATAAAGGAGAGCAAAGGAGAGATCTGTGGGCGCAAAAGAGAAAATGACCTCGCTTGGCCGGCCAGTGCCGGAGTTGCCGGTCGCTGACGTCGAACGCGCACAACAGCATTACAGAGATGCACTCGGCTTTGAGATTGGATGGCTTTACCCAGGCAAAGAGATTGGGGCCGTGTCACGCGGTGATATGGGGCCGATATTCTTACGGAAGAGGGAGCCGCCGTTTGAACCTGCCGTGCACTGGGTGTTCGCGGAAGATATCGATGCGTCGTACCAGGAACTGAAGTCGTTAGGCGCGAACATCGTGGATCCTCTGGAAAAAAAGCCTTGGGGATTACGCCAGTTCACCGTAAAGGACCTGGACGGGAACCTCTTCTATTTCCACCATGACTAAGCAAACGTCCGCATGACAAGCGGCTGGAGCCGGCCGCTGAACAGCGCGGCTGCTCAACCGCAAGCCGTTCAAATCAGGACACTACCTTCAAACGGGTTTTCCTGGACCTCCCAGAAGTTGTATGCTGGGCTTGTTATGGGTCCAATTGAGTTCTTCAGGAACCTGAAATCACGCGAGCACCGGCTGGCCTGGCTGATTGCTATCGCGGCTGACGCGCTGCAGATTGGCGTGTTTCCGGTTTTTATGGAAGGCGCCCTGTCGCCCTTTGACGACGCGCTGGACGTCATCGTCGCGGCCACGCTTTGGAGGCTCCTCGGCTGGCACTGGGCCCTGCTGCCCTCGCTGGCCGCAGAACTGGTCCCCGGACTCGATCTGGTCCCCACATGGACGGCCGCAGTCTTCTTCATCACCCGCCAGCAGGTCCATTCTCAGGAACCTGAAATTCTTCCGCCCGGACCTGCGCCCGCAAGACGGCCGTAGTCCACGGACTTACTTTGCTTTTTTGGGATGACGCGCGGCGTTCCGGGCTTGCAGTTCTTTGATGCGTTGGCGGGCCCGCGGCTTGGCCGCGAGTTGGTCCAGATGCAGCCCCAGCCAGGAGTTGGCAAAATCTTCTCTCGCTTGAGGCATGTACTGGCCGAATTTGGCCCAGAGAAAATACGGTTCGGTGTTGGTTTCAAAGAAAAGATCTTCGTTAACGGCGCCGGAGAGCACCATGGCCGCCGCCATGTCCCAATAGGTGATCACCTGGCGCAGGTAAGCATTTTGCTCGGAGCCGTAGCCGGTCAGGACGGCCTTGAACTCGTCATAACTCTGCGGCCAGAACTCTGACACCATGAACTTCCGCGCCGCGCGCATCACCGGCTCGCGACGAAGTTCGTAGAGCCGTAAGATAACTTCGGCATCCTGTGCTGTGGCTTTCTTGGGCATGTTCGCTCCGCGCTTTCTTGTTCTCATGCGCCGCGCCGCGCGCGGTCCCAGCTTTCAATTTTGGCAATCACCAATTTTGGCTAGCCGCGGATTCCGGCGACTCTGTTATGCGACGGCTTCCGGTTCCGGCCTGGGAATCGCCTTGAAGTAATCGCACTTGATCTGCGGCGCCGCTGCCTCAGCCGCTTCGGCAGCTTCAGTCTTCTTGGTGCGTCTGCGTTTGGGCGCCTCTTCCTCGTCCGCTGCCTTTTTATTGTTGTTCGGACAAATCAGCATGGAGCCTGACTTGAGATGTTTCTCCAGCAGGTACGGGCTGTTGCACTTGGGACAAGCCTCGGCCACCGGCTTGAACGCCGACGTGAAATCGCAATTGGGATAGGTCGAGCACCCATAAAAGATGTTGCCCCGGCGACGCGCCTTTTTCTCCACCAGTTCGCCGTCTTTGCATTTCGGGCACTTCACGCCGATAAAGTTCTGCTTGATGTACTTGCACTCCGGGTAGCCGCTGCAGGAGATGAATTCGCCGTAGCGGCCATGACGCAGGATCAGGTTGCGTTTGCACAGCGGGCAGGTTTCTTCCAGCGGAACGTCCGGCACGCGCTTGCCCTGGTCCAGCCGCCGCGTGGTCTTGCAGTCAGGATAGCCGGTGCAGGCCATGAACTGGCCAAAACGCCCCCGCTTGAGCACCATCACCCGGCCGCAGTTCTCGCAATATTCCTCCTGCGTCGTCTCCGGCATCTCCGCCGTGTCCAGGTCCGGCAAGTTGATGGGATTTTCCTTGGTGAACGTACAGCTTGCGGGATCGTCTTTCTTGTACGAGCTGCAGGCGTAGAAAGAACCGTGCTTGCCCCACTTGAGCACCAGCGGCGAGCCGCAGCGTTCGCACTTCTCGTCGGTGGGCTTCTCCATCCGCTTCACGTTTTCCATGTGCTTCTCAGCGTAGCGGAGGTCTTTCTCAAACTTCTTGTAGAACCCGCCCAGCGCGTCAGTCCACTTCTCTTTTCCTTCTTCGATTTCGTCCAGCTCTTCTTCCAGGCGGGCGGTGTACTGGAAATCAAAGATGTCGGCAAAGTTTTTGACCAGCAGGTCCGTCACCACCAGGCCGGTTTCCGTGGGGATGAATTTGCCGCCGATCTTCTGCACGTACTGCCGTTCCACGATGGTGGAAATAATTGTCGCGTAGGTGGACGGCCGCCCGATGCCGCGCTCTTCCAGCTCTTTCACCAGCGACGCTTCATTGAACCGCGGCGGCGGCTCGGTGAAGTGCTGCTCCGGCTTCAGTTCCTTGAGCGTGAGCTGCTGCCCGGCTTCCAGCGCCGGCAGCTTGTGCTTGAGCGCCTCGTCTTCTTCGTCCTTGCCTTCCTTGGATTCTTCGTACACCTTCAGGAAGCCTTCAAACTTCAGCACCGACCCGGTCACGCGGAAGGTGAACGACTCAGCGCCGGACTTGGCTTCAATGTCCACAGCGGTCTGGTCAAAGACCGCGGGCGTCATCTGTGACGCGACGAAGCGCTGCCAGACGAGCTTGTAAACTTTGTATTCGTCTTCACCCAGGTATTTCTTGATCTCGTCGGGATGGCGCACCACGGACGTGGGGCGAATGGCTTCGTGCGCTTCCTGCGCGGCCTTTCGCGACTTGTACACGTTCGGCGTTTCCGGCAGGAAATCCTTGCCGTACGTGGCGTCAATCATCTGCCGCACTTCGTCCAGCGCGTCATTGGAGACGCGCACGGAATCCGTACGCATATAAGTAATGAGGCCGACGGAGCCTTCGTCGCCCAGTTCCACGCCTTCATACAGGCGCTGGGCAATCATCATCATGCGTTTGACGCTGAAACGCAGCTTGCGGGAACCATCCTGCTGCAGTTTGCTGGTGGTAAACGGCGGCGCAGGGCTGCGGCGGCGCTCCTTCTTTTCTACGTCGCGCACCGACCACTGCGCCGACTCCAGCGCGGTGGTGATCTTCTTGGATTCTTCTTCGTTGGGGACTTCAGTTTTTTCGTCGCCCCGGCCGACAAAGCGGGCATCAAACGCCGGCCCTTTGGGTCCGGTCAAGTGCGCGTCAATGGTCCAGTATTCTTTCTTCTCGAACGCCTTGACTTCGCGCTCGCGCTCCACGATCAGGCGCAGGGCCACGGTCTGTACGCGTCCGGCGGAAAGGCCGCGGCGGACTTTGTCCCACAGCAGCGGCGAAACCTGGTAGCCGACGATGCGGTCCAGCACGCGGCGCGTCTGCTGCGCGTCCACCAGATTGCGGTCAATTTCCCGCGGATGCTTAAACGCTTCCTGCACCGCCTTCTTGGTGATTTCGTTGAAGGTGACGCGATGGACCGGCGTGCCCTCGCGCTTCTTTTTGCTGAAGCCGTCGGTGAGTTCTTCAGCGAGGTGCGCGGCGATGGCCTCGCCTTCGCGGTCCGGGTCAGGCGCCAGGTAGATGGCCACGGCGTCCTTGGCCATCTTCTTCAGCTTGGCGACGACTTTTTCTTTCCCGGGAATGACCACGTATTCGGTGGAAAAGTCGCCTTCCAGGTCCACGCCCAGCTGGCTCTTGGGCAGGTCCTTGATGTGGCCGAGCGAGGCTTCGACCTCATAGTCCTTTCCCAGGTACTTATTGATAGTCTTCGCCTTGGCCGGCGATTCGACGATAACGAGTGATTTAGACAATGTGCTCAGTCCCGCTTTAGTGTGATTGAACCTACCACGGATTGGCTCGTGCCGACAATTCGTGGTTTTGGTACTTGGTTCTTGGTAGTTGGTACTTGGTCGCGCAATTACGCAGTATTTGCTTTATCTGCGATCTGGGCTTCGATGCTCACAAGCAGGCCTGAAAGCACCTTTCGAACGCGCACCAACTCTTTCGACGTACGCTCATACTGCTCGCCCGGGAAGAACTCGAAATCCCGGCAAAGCAGCAAATGATAGTCGAGTTCACTCGCCGATCCCATTGCGATCCGCACAAAGCGGGCCAGTTCTGCGCTGGTCCGTCTTCCGCACCCTTCCGCGAAATTGGCCCCAATTGAGACTGCAGCACGCCGCAGTTGTGATGTTAGACCGTACATCTCCTCTTTGGGAAACGCTCGACTCAATTTGTACAACTCAAGAGTAAGCTTGTGTGATTTTTCCCAAACTTCCAGCTCTCGATAATTTCTCATGGTCGATGCCCTCGCCAAGTACCAAATACCAACTACCAATTACCTAAAAAGCTTTCACATAATTCTTTCCCGGCATCTGTTTGATTTTTCCGTTCAGTTCCAGTTCAAACAGCGCGGCAAACACCTCCGACGAAGAGATTTCTGGTTCCAGCTTTTCGATGATCGCGTCAATGTGCGTGGATTCATCCGCCCGGAGCACCGCCAGGATCTTTTGTTCGCGG
>JBGPLR010000071.1:0-10178 GCA_041486545.1 Terriglobia bacterium | reverse complement strand
CTGCGACTGCGATACCGGTGACGACCACTTCCGCGCCTTGAGCGACGAGAAAGACCTGAGCGGCGAAACCGACACTTCGCGCTATCTGGTGGCGGGCGCCAAGCGTTCCATATGGGTGCGCACGCGGCAGGGCCGCTTAAGTGAAGCCATCGCCGACATTGAGCGCAAGATTGCCGGCGCGGAAAACGTGATCATGGAGTCCAACAGCATCATGGGATTCCTCAAGCCGGACCTCTACCTCAGCGTGCTCGACGCCGGCACCCAGGACTTTAAAGTTTCCGCCAACGAGTTTCTGGACCGCGCCGACGCCGTGATCCTGCACAAATCCAACGGCATGGGCATGAGCATCGGCGAAGCCAAGTGGGACCTGGTCTCCATGGACCGCGTGGCCGGCAAGCCGCAATTTCTCATCCAGCCTCCGCCCTACGTGACGCCGGAGATTGTTTCGTTTGTGCGAGAACAATTGGCTGCGCGCATCGGCGTATAGTCTCACCGCAAAAGACGCAAAGGGCGCAAAGGAAGAGGGGCACAAAGATTTCCTCGTGCTCGTTAACTGTCCGATGCCCGAATCAACTACGATACACTCAAAGTTTGTCATCCTGAGCGGAGCGCTGCCGCGCAGCATGGCGGCGCGCAGTCGAAGGACCCCGAGAATCTTTACCTAACCATGCCGTGTCAGTGAGTTCTCACAATGCACTCTGCTCAAGCCGCAAAACACAAAAGGGGCATGGTTGAAACGCCGAACAACATTATTGTGGGGATGAAGATTCTCGGGATGCTTCGACTTGCTCTCGCGTAGCGCTGCTCAGCTCAAGCGGCGCTCAGCACGACAGATGGGAAAGGGTAACTTGGCCAATTCGCGAAGTGCAGATTCGCGACGAGCATGTGGAGCCCTTAGCGTCCTTTGCGGTGAAATTTTCTCTTACTTCGGCCCGGTCATCGGCGGCATGGGGCGTTCTTTGCGCGGATCATCCGTGCGCTTCTGCGTGTCCACGGTATCGGGTTCGCGCACAAAAGACCCGGCCTGGTTCGCGGGACTGCGCCCGCTCTTCTTCAAATTCTTCAGGACGTCGTCTTTGTCCAGGGTGTAATCGCGGGACAGGCGGGTGAGCGCCAGGGTGATGATGTCAGAGTGGTGGATTTCTTCCGTCCCCGGAATCTTCTTCAAGTCCAGCCAGAGCTTGTGCACCAGATGGACGTCTTCAGTCTTCATGGTGGGCGTGTGCGGACCAATGCGGTAGCTCTCCACGGACTGGTCAGGGCGCACCACCTGGAAGACGAACTGGCGTTTGGGTTCCGGCATAGCTTCCCAGGCCTGACCCAGGCGGAAGGCCTGTTCTTCGCCCGTCATCTTGCTGGAAAGCCCAGAGACCACGGCGGACGATTCCATGGCGCTGGCAGTTTGCACAATGGCCGAGAAGACGTCACGCGCCGGGACCACCAGCAGGGAAATCGTCTTGCCATAGCTCTCGGCGATGGAAACAGCTTTGGTGAACAAAGTCTGCTCGTAGTCGCTGAAAATCTGTTCCATGGCCAGATCGTATTCGGCGCTGCCATAGCCGGTAAGGCGGGCCTCCATGACCACAACGTCCTGATCGTGCGTGTCGGTCACTTCCAGGGCCCAGCGCAGGTGGTTGAGCGTGTTGTAGTCGCGCACGGTGACCAAAAGGTTTTCCGGACGCACCTGCACCGTCTCGCGTCCAATGGTGTCCTGCTGCACCAGTTGGAAGTGCTCTTTCATTTGCTGCTCAACGTGGGCGAACTTGCGTTTGTTGATCTTCTCTGAGACCAGAAAAATGAAGAAGAACCCTATGGAAAACACCAGCCCGGCCACCGTGGCCACCTGCTTGGTGAACAGGTTGACCACCGCGGTGGAGAGCAGCACCAGATGGACAGACGCCAGACCCACGGGCAGTTCTATGGTCTTCCACTTGCCGGTGGCCTTGTCGCGTCCGACGGGGAACGGGATATTGGGCGGCACGCGCCATCCGCGTTCGCCTTTGTATTTGAAGCGCAGCACCAGCATGGCCAGGCTGTTAAAGGTGAAGCTCCAGATCACGCCGAAAGCGTAGGCTTCGCCCAGCACGTACACGTTGCCCCGGCTAGCCAGGATGGTGATCAACTGCAGTCCGACGATCAAATTGACAATGCGGTAGCTGGTCCCGAATTTCCTGTGCGGGCGGCGGAACCAGTCGGTGAGGACGCCGTCTTCAGAGATCCGGTTGAGCACGCCGTTGGAGCCGATGATGGAGGTGTTGATGGCGCCGGAAAGAATCAGGAACCCCACGCCCACCACAAATACCCTGAAGACCAGCTTGAGCATGTGCGGCCCCACCATGTACATGGCCATGCCGCTGATCAGGTTGTCCTTGTAAACCGAAACGCGGACGCTGTCCGGGATGATCATCACGGCCAGCATGGAGCCGATTCCGGTGAAAACAAAACTGAACACGGCGATGATCAGGGCCGCGCGCTTCAGGTTGCGCAGCTTCGGGCTGGCGATTTCCCGGTTCACCTGGGCCAGCGATTCTTCGCCGCTCATGGCCAGCACGGAATGGCCGAAGGCGATGAGGATCCCAAATAGCCCGAAGGACTTGGCCAGGTCTGTGCCTCTCAGGAACCCCAGCGCCTCGTCGCTGAACTTCAGGTTGGAGGGTATGGGCAGCGGAGGCAGCGAGGCGCCGTTCTTCATCACCGTGTAAATCGCCCACACCAGCAGGATGACCACCATGACAGTGGTGATCTGCATCACGCGCAGCGCTTTGTCGCTGGACTCCTCAATGCCTTTGATGTTTTCCCGCCAGTAGTAGATGGTGACCGCCAGGGCAAAGGCCGCGGCCGCCCAGTTCTCATTAATGTGGAGGGGATGGCCCTGGAGCATCGTGTGCATGGCCCGCGGCACCCAGCCGTGGACTTCTGCCGCAGAGAACAATTCATTGATCAGCCCGGCAATGTATTGGCCGGCGGAGACGCCGGAAATCGGCCCGGTGAGGATGTAGTCAAACATCAGCGCGGAGACGCTGAACTTGGCGAAGGTCCCGCCCAGGGCCTCTTTCACCACGCGATAAACGCCGCCGCGGGTGAACATGGAACAGCTTTCCACGTACACCGAGCGCACGGCAAAGGCGAAGAGCATCACCCCCAGAATGAACCACGGGGCAGCTTTGCCTACCGCCTGTTCCGCGATGCCGCCCGCGTAAAAAGCGGAAGAACCAAGGTCATTGAGGACGATGGCCGCGGCCCGCCAGTAGGAGATGAACGTGAGCATCACCGACGTGGCGACCACGATGCGGACCCTGTTCGATTGTGTTGGGACTGCTCCGGAGCCGGCTGACATTTTTAGAAAATAAATAACGGCCGCTGCCAACCAGTTGGTCGTGGTTTTGCAGGACCGCGCTCACGCCTCAATTTTCTTCGCTTATACCTTGTGGTCCCGCACCGGTTCGTCTCCCTCAAACATGCTCTCGGCTGTCCTGATGGCGGTAACAATGATGACTGGTATCGCCCCGATCAGCCCCGCCAGGAAGAGATACTGAAACACCGGCAAGATATTGTGGACCACGAAATGCACGCTTTTGATTGTAGTCCCGCGCCTCTGCTTAATCAAAACAAACCTGGGTTTGTTAGAATCGCCTACGCGTGCGAGCCATTCCCAACAAGGCATGGGTGCTGGCCCTGCTCTCCGGCGGGCTGCAAGTCCTCGTCTTCCCCAAGTTCAACCTGTTTTTCCTTTGCTGGATGGCCCTGGTCCCGCTGCTGTACGCGCTGCTGCGCGGTCCCGGGGGCGAAGGCGCCGTGGTGGATTCTGAAGGCCGGTCCCTGCGGCCCTTCACCCTGTGGCAGGGCTTCTTGCTGGGATGGGCCAGCGGCATCGTTTGGTATTTCGGCACGTGTTACTGGGTTTACGGGGTGATGACCAGCTTTGGCGGCCTGCCCTTGATCGCGGTGATTCCCATCATGATTGCCGCGGCCCTGGCTTACGGCCTGCATCATGCGGTATTTGGACTGCTGGTGGTGATGATGGCCCGGCGGTCGTCCTTCGGGAACCGGCGGCCGTTGTTTCTGGCGCCGTTTTTCTGGGTGGCGATTGAACTCTATCGCGACCGCGTTACCGGCTTTCCCTGGCTGCCGCTGGGCGGCGCCCAGGTTGACAACATTCCTTATGCGCGCATTGCCGAAGTTACCGGCGTTTACGGGCTCACTTTTACCGTGGTCCTGGTGAACTGCGCGTTTGTCGCCGCGCTGTTGCTGATGGGCCGCCGGCGCATCAACCTTCTGATTTCCGCCGTGGCCGCGGCCATCGCGCTGCAGATGGGCGTGTTCGCCAAGCCTGAGCCGTTTGCCGTTTCGCGACAGGCGTTGCTGGTACAGGAAAACGTTCCCGTACTGGATCTGGTGCAGTGGACGCCCCAGTATTATGACCAGACCATTGGCGCTCTCGCGCTGCTCAGCGTGGAAGAGCAAAAGAAGCAGCCGGGCCGGCACAATCCGGGGTTGATCGTGTGGCCGGAATCGCCTGCGCCGTTCATCATTTCCGACCCGCGCCTGCAGTACTGGCTGGTGGAGATCGCGCGGGACACCAAGTCCTACATGATTGTGGGGGCCACCGGAGTGGCGCCCGCTTCCAACGGCGCCGACGAGCCGAACATCTACAACTCAGCCCAGGTCATGGACCCGCAGGGGAGCGTCGCGGGACGCTATGACAAGATCCACCTGGTCCCCTACGGCGAATTTGTCCCCTTCAAAGACGTTTTGTTCTTCGCCAAGAAGCTCACGCGCGAAGTCGGAAACTTTACCCCGGGCACCGAACGCAAGGTGTTTGACCTGGACGGCTCCCGCGCGTCGGTGGTGATTTGCTACGAGTCCATCTTTCCCAATGAAGTGCGCCAGTTCACCTTGAACGGCGCGCAGGTGTTGATCAACATTTCCAACGACGGCTGGTACGGGGAAACCGGCGCCGCTTTTCAGCATCTGCAGATGGCCCGCATGCGGGCGATTGAAAACCATCGCTGGCTGCTGATTGACACCAACAGCGGGATCACCGCGGCCGTGGACCCTTACGGGCGGATGGTGGCGCGAGCGGAACGCAACGTACGCACCGCCCTGGTGGCGCCGTATTCCCCGGTCAGTGAAATCACCGTGTACGCCCGCTACGGCGACGTTTTTGCCTGGATCTGTGTGGTAATCTCAATATTGGCGGTGTTTTTGCGGTGGCGCATACGGGCGCCCACCATGATTGAAGCCCGCCCGGCGTAGAAATTATGGTCGAAGAACTCGAACGCGAATACTCCAGCGTGCGCGACAAAGTCGCGGACCTGCGGAGCTATCTTTGACTCGCCCTCCGTGCGAGCTCAATTAGCCGAAGTTGAAAAACTAGTTGCCGACCCCAACGTCTGGTCTGACCAGGCGCGCTCGCAGACGCTCATGCGCCAGCGCAAACGGCTGGAAGACTCCCTGGCCATGGACTCCGATCTGGCGCGCCGCATGGAAGACATCCGGGCTTATTTTGATCTGGCCCGCGAAGGCGAAGCCGTCACCGCCGAATTGCAGAAAGAAATCAACGACCTGCGCGAGATCGCCGAGAAGCTGGAGACGCAGACCCTGCTCTCCGGCGAAAATGACATGCGCAACGCCATTGTCACCATCCACCCCGGCGCCGGCGGCACGGAGTCACAGGACTGGGCTGAGATGCTCATGCGCATGTACCTGCGCTGGGCGGAGCGCCAGGGGTTTCCCGTGGAGATGGCGGAACTGCAGCCGGCGGAAGAAGCCGGCATCAAGTCGGCCACCTTTACCGTGAGCGGCGACTACGCTTACGGCCTGCTGACCAGCGAGATCGGCGTGCACCGCCTGGTGCGCATCTCGCCCTTTGACCAGCGGAGACGGCTCCATACCTCGTTAGCCAGCGTGTTTGTCTCGCCGGAAATTGATGACTCCATCCAGATTGACATCAAGCCGGAAGAAATCCGCATCGATACCTATCGCTCCGGCGGCAAAGGCGGCCAGCACGTGAACACCACCGATTCCGCGGTGCGCATCACCCACTTTCCCACGGGCATTGTGGTGGCCTGCCAGAATGAACGCTCCCAGCACAAGAATCGGGACAAGGCCTTCAAGATCCTGCGCTCCAAGATTTACGAGTTTGAGCTGGAAAAGAAGCGGGAAGCCACGCGGAAAGTGGAAGACACCAAACTGGAAATTGATTTTGGTTCGCAGATAAGGTCGTACGTGCTGCATCCTTACCGGATGGTGAAGGACCATCGCACCAAGATCGAAGTAGGCGACGTGGACCGCGTGCTGGACGGCGATTTGCGGCCGTTCATCCGCGGTTATCTGATGGCGCGGCGAAATCAGGGATAATAGCGCAGGCCTATGGCAAGCATCCTGGACCAGATGAAACGCAACGCTTTACCCGCGGGCGCCATGCGCACCGGGGCCAAGGGAGCGCTGCCCGTCCCTCCCGGGGAGATGCTGGAAATCCTGGTCTACCTCACCCATAACCCGGTATTCAGCCAGGACGCCAAACTGACGCTGGCCGGGTGGGACCTGAACGCGGCCACGGAAATTGTGAAAGACAGCGCCGCGCCGCCGGAAGTGCTGGGATATTTCTGGGTGGAAGAGAACCGGCGTCCGGCGCTGATGCCGGCCATGATCGAAAACCCGGCCATTTCCGAATCCATGCTGATGGAGCTTGCGGCCGCGTGTCCGCGGGAGATCGTGCGGATGTTGCTGGCCAGCCCGCGCGCCCGCAGTTCACCCGGGGTGATGGAATCGCTCTCCACCAACCCGCGTGTCATGCCGGACGAACTCGCGCAACTGCAAGGCGGCGGACCATCCGAGAGCGAACTGGCGGCCGCAAGTGGTCCGGTGGTGGAGAGTTCGGCGGACGTGGAAATTGGCGTCAAGCTCGAGAGCGCCCGCGGAGAAGATGACATAGACGACGACCCGGAGATCGCGGCAGCACACGCTGCGTGGCTCAAGGAGCATGCCGATGAAGTCGCCGCGGAGGAAGGCAAAGCGTTTCAGCTGATGGGTGAAGAGCTGCCCGAAGAAGACGGCAGCGGGCCCGCGGAAGAAGTCCACCAGGAAACGCAGGCAGCTTCCCCCGGCGCGGAGGAAGGCGCGGAAGCAATAACGCCGTCGCCGGTTTCCGACTATCTGGCGGTGGCGGCGCTGGCAGCGCAGAAGCAGAGAGCTGCGCGCAAAGAAGCGGAAAAGAAAATGACTCCGCTCCAGAAGGTCTCCCAGTTGCGGGCCTCCGAGCGCGTGAAACTGGCCTTTGTCGGCAACAAAGAAGAGCGGGCCATCCTGATTCGCGACGGCGCCCGGGTGGTGCAGAACGCGGTGCTGTCATCGCCCAAACTGACGGACCCGGAAGTGGAGACATTTGCCTCGGCCAAGAACCTGGGGGAAAACGTGTTTCGCGAAATCGCCCGCAACCGCCGCTACATGAAGAATTATCATGTGGTCCGCAACCTGGTGCAGAACCCCCGCTGCCCGCTGGACATTGCTTTGCCTCTGGTGAAAATGCTCCTGGTGTTTGATCTGAAAGCCATGCAGCACAGCCGCACGATCTCCGATACCATTCGCAAGCTGGCGCAGAAGTACTACAAGGAGAAATCCCTTTCCGGAGGCAAGACCAAGGGCGAGGACTGACATATGCGATGCAAGATCACATCCTGTCTAGTTGTTGCGGTGGCGCTGGTTGCGCTCGCGGCTCCGCCGGCCCTCCATGCTCAAGACCAGAAGCCTTCCGAGTATGCCGCCCTTCGCGACCGGGTAAAGAGCGGCGACCAATCTGTGGATTTTGCCCGCCTGCGCATCTCTTACATTGATTCGCCGGAGTTCAAGAACGCCAAGGACACGTCCGAGCAGTCAACCAAGATGAGCGAGGCCTTCAAGGCGAGGGATTTTAAGCAGGTCATCCAGAATGCGAATGTGGTTCTGGAAAACAACTACACCGATCTGGACGCACACTTCTATGCGTTCACGGCTTGTCGTGAATTGGGCGACGTCAAGCTGGCGGAGTTCCATCGCGCGGTGTTCCAAGGCCTGGTCCAGTCCATTTTGAAGTCCGGCGACGGCAAGAGCCCGGAAACGGCCTATGTTGTTGTTATTGTCCATGAGGAATACGTAGTCTTGAGCGTGCTCGGTTTGCAGCCGCAAGGCCAGTCGCTGCTGCATGACAAAGGACATTCCTATGACGTCATGAAGGCCAAAGACAGGAAATCAGGCGAGCCCGTCACGCTGTATTTCAACGCGGACATACCTTTTAAGAGTTACGAAGTGAAGATGAAATGAACGGCGGGCCCACGCCGAAGGCTGGGTCCCCGCTCGCGGGCCTGACGTCGAATGCCGCAAACGATGGAACGTCCAGGATGAAACGTCCAGAAAGATGAACACTCAAACCATGAACCCCGGCTCCACTGACGAAATTGGAAACCTGCTGAAGAACGCCACCATC
This sequence comes from Terriglobia bacterium, assembly GCA_041486545.1. Classification (GTDB taxonomy): domain Bacteria; phylum Acidobacteriota; class Terriglobia; order Terriglobales; family Acidobacteriaceae; genus Angelobacter. The sequence continues at coordinate 1,714 of JBGPLR010000071.1, read as the reverse complement.
ATTGCCGTGGTGGGGCTTTCTGACAGTCCGCTGCGGCCCAGTTACGGCGTGTCCGCCTACATGCAGGGCCATGGCTACAAGATCATTCCGGTCAATCCGGAAATCAAAGGCGCGCTGGGCGAGAAAGCCGTGCCGTCACTCTCCGATATCAAGACCAAGATTGACATTGTGGACGTGTTCCGCCGCTCAGAATTTGTGGCGGAAATTGTGGATGAAGCCATCCGCCTCAAAGTCCCGGCAATATGGCTGCAGGAAGGCGTGATTGACGAGCGCGCCGCGGAAAAGGCCCGCCAGGCGGGTATCTTTGTGGTGATGGACAAGTGCATTTTGAAGGAACACCGGGCCCGAACGGCAGGTGGGAGATGAAGAGTAGAAGCAACAGTATGAAAGCCGGAGCGGCAGCAACGCTGGCGTTGCTAGCGGGCCCATCATCTTCCGAACCCGCCGGACCAGTGCCGCAGGCGCCCCAGGTGCGTTGCGAGATTAGGGTTGACGCCGATACCTGGGTCAAGGGGCAGCCTGGAATCGTGCGCATTGCTCTGAGCAACTCCGGGGAGGGAGACCTGGAGTTGGCTGTGCTCACGAATCTTGAACTATCGAACGCAGCGGATGAACAAAAAAGACCCAAACAGGTTTCTGGCCGCTACTGGGGCCCGCTCGACCTGACCGCCAAAGCTCGTGAGGGCGTGCAGCCCGTCACAGGAGACCAGGCGCGCGTGACTGAACGGAAGGCGTTACAGTTGAAAATTCCCGGCCGAAGCAAAATCGAGTTCAGCGTAGACGCCGCGGCGATGGAGTGGGCGTCGTTGATCTCTCCAGCGTGGCCGCACCAAAAACTTTTTGAGGTTGTGCCGAACGGCGCTTATCGGCTGCGGGCATCACTCTCCGCAAATGGCCACAGCTTTGAGTCCAATGCCGTTTCAATTTCGATCAAGAAATAGGAAGTTTAAAGGCACCAGCCGAGCTGATGCCTTTTGGGTTATCTGCTGTAATAGTTTCGATTAGCGCCATCAAAGCTTCCGCGCTTGAGGCAGCATTTCTTGAAATCTGCGTGCTGAGCCGCACGGGCACGGGTCGTTTCTGCCCAGCTTTTCGAGAAGATCTTTAGCGCCGGCTTTTATGGTCCTGAAACCCGCGTTTGACGTTGGTTTCAGACGGGAAAGCCACGGCGGCGCTTGCTGCTGATGGTGAACGTTGGCTGGTCTTCAAATTGGAATTTCACGGTAGTTTCTCCTTTGCAATGAATTTGGCGCCCGCCACATCACGCTAAGGAACTACAGCTTAGTAGTATAACTTGACTCTAAGTTACAGACGATAGCTACTCAGCAAAGGACGCAATCGTGACTCCTCTTGCCGCCTTCGGACTTTTTGCCGTCTCCGCCATGATGATCTTCTACGCGCTGGAGAAGCGCAGCCGCTGGTTCATCCTGGCGTTCGCTGGATCGTGCGTGCTGGCTTCCATCTATGGATTTATGCAAGGCGCGTGGCCCTTTGGAGTGGTGGAGGCGGTGTGGTCTCTGGTGGCGGTGAGGAAGTGGTGGCATCGGGCCAAGTTTGAGTAACTTAACCACAAAGATGGCATGAATAAGGTGCAAGTTCTGAGGCGGTATGCTCCAGGGGAAAGAATCTGGGGCAGACAGGTTGCAGGCTGTGCTCGTGCAGTGAGGCGGTACGACCTCGACACAGAGATTAGTCAGACCTGCGGATCGAAGCG
>JBGPLR010000070.1:0-10422 GCA_041486545.1 Terriglobia bacterium | reverse complement strand
TGAGAACGCCATTCAGATCAAGCACGCCGGGCTCAGGCGCCTGCTTGCGGCTGAACGCCATCAGTTGCTGCACCACGGAGGCAGCGATGGACGTAGCTTCATTGATCTGTCTGAGATAGGCCTTTACCTTCGCCGGCTGGCTCTTGTGATAGTCCAGCAGTTCAGCACAGCCGCGGATGATCATCAGGAGGTTATTGAAGTCGTGGGCCACACCACCGGCCAGGCGTCCGATGGCTTCCATCTTTTGCGCCTGCAGGAATTGGCGTGCCAGGGTGCGTTGTTCAGTTACATCCTGGACAAAAACCTCATAAGATTCCTGTGTCGCACCGAGAGCCCTGGGAAGCCGTCTCCCCGCCAGCAGCACCCTAATCTGCAGCCCGTCTTTCCGCCGCCATGGAACTTCCGCTTGATAGAATTTCTCGTTGCCGGCGTCGCCGGCGCTCCCTATAGGAAGTTCCAGAGAACGCAACGCTTTCTTGCGGTCATCAGGGTTCCAATAAATGGCTGCATTCAGGTTCGCTCGCAGCAAGTCGTCTTCTGACTCGTACCCCAGCATGTTTACCATGGCCGGGTTGGTCATCAGGATGCGCCCGCTGTCATCAGAACGGTAAATCCCGAAGGGCGCATGCTTCACAATGGAGGCGAACTTCTGTTCGCTGTTCCGCACTTCACGCCTCGCCTGCTCCCGCGCAAAACGCCGGTGCAGTTCATCCAGCACGCGCAAGACGGAAGACGGAAGACGGTCCAGCTTGTCTTGCGGGACATCATCGCTGGCGCCCCCGCGAATACACTCTATGGCAAGTTCATCGCCCAGCTTGCTGGTGACAAGAATGAAAGGTGTGTTGATACCTTCCGCCCGGAGCCAGCGGACTGCGTCCAGCCCGGTCCAGGAAGGCACGCGATAGTCGCCCAGAATCAGATCGTAGTTTTGCTGTCGCGCCCGCTCTTTGAATTGTTCGGGAGAATTGACCAAGTCCGCTTCCACTTGCATTCCGGAAACGCGCAGCTCGCGCAGGCTGAGCTCTGCTTCGGTGGCGCTATCTTCCAGAAACAAGATACGAACTAGGCTTACGCTTGCTGACAACGGCATTTCGAAATCAATGTGACGCAGGGCTGCCTGGTGCAAGTTTTGAAGAGAGCGTCTTGCAGTCAAATGCACTATCCCATCAGCTAATTGTGGTTCATTATGGCTGCAAACACAGTGACCGTGCACACGTTTTTTGTTCTTGTGTAATTATTTGTTTTATCTTAAGTAAACATATCGGCAAGATTAGGTATTACTTAAATCCTTCGGGGCAGCCTTGAGATTAAAGGATTCTAAGACTGATCTAGTCTTAACCCATAGTGCCTCTAGTTTCCGTGACTAGATCACCAGCGAGCGCTGTTGGATCAGCAAGGACAAAAGTAGACCAGCCCCCGCAAAAAAGCGGAATTTTTCGCCGCCATGGTCATGGCAAACGCAAAAGACAACACCTCGACCGTGGCGCTGAAATCTGCATTCGCGCTGCTGCCTCACACGGGTCGTCGCAACACTTGGCATTGTCAAAACACGCGCTGCCGCGGCAGGACGCCAGGCGGATGGCCCGCTGTAGTCCGCAAACGCCCAAAAATGCTACAGTTCTGAAGGTAATGTCTGCTCCCAACTCAAGGTTTGTCCGGGCCTGCCGATGCGAGCCGGTGGATGCCACTCCCATCTGGCTGATGCGCCAGGCGGGCCGCTACATGGCTGAATATCGCGCGGTGCGCAAGAAGCATTCGCTGCTGGAAATTTGCAAGACGCCCGAACTGGCCGCTGAAGTCACCATTACCGCCGCGGAGAAACTGGACGTGGACGCGGCCATCATCTTTGCCGATCTGCTGCTGCCCCTGGAAGTCATGGGGCTGCCGTTTCACTTTGAGGCCGGGGAAGGGCCGGTGATTGAGCACCCCGTGCGCACCAGCAAAGACGTGGACAAACTGCGGACGGACCGCGCAGCCGAGCTGGGCTACGTGTCCGAATCCGTCCGGCTGGTGGCCGACCATTTTGGCGACAAGTTGCCGGTGATTGGCTTTTGCGGCGCGCCGTTTACCCTGGCCAGCTACATGATCGAAGGCGGCGGCTCGCGCAGTTACGTCCTTACCAAGAAAATGATGTACAACCAGACCGCGACATGGCAGAAGCTCATGCGCAAATTGGTGGACGTTCTGGCCTTTTACGCTACTGAGCAAGTCGCCGCTGGCGCGGACGTTCTCCAGGTCTTTGACAGCTGGGTGGGCTGCCTGAGCGTGGAAGATTATCGCCAGCACGTGCTGCCTTTCGCCACCGATCTGATCAAGCGCCTCAAAGCCACCGGCGTGCCGGTGATTTACTTCGGCACGGACACAGCGACGCTTCTGCCTTCCATGAAGCAGACCGGCGCTGACGTGATGGGCGTGGACTGGCGCTTCCCTCTGGAGCACGCCTGGGAAAGCCTGGACTTTAAGGGAGCCGTGCAGGGCAATCTTGACCCTGTGTTGCTCTTTGCCGGGAAAGAAGAGCTGCGTGCGCGAGCCAGCGCCATCCTTCGCCAGGCGGGCGGACGTCCTGGACACATCTTTAACCTGGGGCACGGAATTCTGCCGGAAACGCCGGTGGACAACGTCCGCGCCCTGGTGGATTTTGTCAGAGAATTGAGCACGCAGAGTTCTGCTGCGGCAGGACGCTAGAGCTTGTTTCCGCTGGCGGATGTCAGGAGCCGCCCTATGAGCCGATCAAAATCCGCAGTCCTGCTGCTTGCTCACGGCAGCCCGGAATCTCCGGCGGACATTCCGGAGTTCATGAACTACATTACCGGCGGGCGTCCCGTGCCTGACGCGGTGATTGCGGAAGTCAAACACCGCTATGGGCTGATCGGCAAATCTCCGCTGACGGAAATTACCATGGCCCAAGCCGCCGCGTTACAGCGCGAGACCGGACTGCCGGTGCATGTGGGCATGCGGAATTGGCGGCCGTTCATCGCTGACGCGGTCCGCCAGATTGTGAGCGACGGCGTGGAACACGTCGCGGCCATTTGCCTGGCTCCGCAGAATTCTTCCACCAGCACGGGTCTCTATCACAAAGCCATGATGGCGGAAATGAAGCCGGAGGTTTCCGTGCAATTCGTCGAGTCCTGGCATGATCATCCTTTGCTGGTTCAGGCCTTTGCGGAAAAGCTTGAAGCTGCGTGGGGGAAAGCGTGCCAGGAGCTGGGTGCGCCGGTCCCCGTTATCTTTACGGCGCACAGCGTGCCCATGCGCACGATTCAGACGGGCGATCCCTATGAGCGCCAGGCCAGCGAAACCGCGCGCCTGGTGGGACTGAAAATCCCCGGACTTGTTCCCGCGCTGCAGCGCTTTGCTTTTCAAAGCCAGGGAATGTCCGGCGGGCCGTGGCTGGGCCCCACGGTAGAAACCGCCATGCTTGAGTGGAAGCGGCAAGGCCACCAGGGCGTGCTCATGGCGCCTATCGGTTTTGTTTGCGACCACGTTGAAGTTTTGTATGACGTGGACATTGGATTCCGCCAGTTCGCCACCGAACTGGGCCTGAAATTCTGGCGGACGGAGTCGCTCAACGCTTCGCCAACTTTGATCAAAGCCTTGGCCGCGCTGGCGGCATCTTGCATGAGCGCAGTGCCGCAAAGCCAGGTGGAGTCCAAATCAGTTTCCTAGAGTTCATCCAACATGAAACGAGTGGCTATCATCGGCGGCGGCATTGCAGGGTTGAGTGCGGCGTATTACCTGGAAAAAGCGCGCCGCGGCGGCGCCCAGGTCAGCTGGACTTTGTTCGAAAAGTCGCCACGCCTGGGTGGGGTGATCAAGACCGAGCTGAACGAAGGACTCGTCCTGGAAGCCGGCCCCGATTCTTTTCTCACCATGAAGCCGGACGGAGCGCAGTTCTGCCGCGAACTTGGCCTGGGCGATCAGCTCATCAACTCCAATGATTTTCAGCGCAAGACTTACATCCTGGTAAGGGGCCGCCTGGTGGCCATTCCTGACGGACTGGAATTCATGGTGCCGACGCGCGTGTTGCCCATGGCCACCACGCCGCTTTTTTCGCTCGCAACCAAGATTCGCATGGCCAAGGAGTGGTGGGCGGGGCCGAGCGGCGAGAAACAGAACTGGAACGACCCGCACACTGACGAATCCGTGGCGAATTTTGTGCGCCGCCATTTTGGCCCGGAGATGGTGGACCGCGTGGCCGAGCCGCTTCTGGCCGGCGTCTACGGCGGCAACGCTGACCACATGAGCGTCCGCGCCGTGCTCCCGCGATTTGTGGAGATGGAGCGCGAAGCCGGCAGCCTGGTGCGGGCCTCAATGAAAGCCCGCAAGGCGCGCGCGCAGAGCGGCGCTCCTGCCGGAGCCACCGCCACCGGCGCGCAGCCGCTCTTTACTTCGCTACGCAATGGCATGCAGCAGATGGTGGACGCCGTGGTCGCTACATTGCCAGAGTCGTCCGTCCGCCTGGGGCAGGAGGTGACCGTTGTTCGTCCCATGAACGACGACTGGCACGTGGAGTATGAGAACAGCCGCGAGAGATTTCAGGAAGTTCTGCTGGCGGTGCCCGCCTCTTCGGCTGCGGGAATGCTGCGGCAATGCCATCCCGCGCTGATGGAAGGGCTGGCGCGAATCCAGTATTCCTCTTCCGCCGCGGTGCTTCTTGCTTATGACCAGGCGGAACTGCCGCCGGGCTTTGGGTTTCTGGTGCCGCGGACCGAAGGCCGCAAGATGCTGGCGTGCACGTTTGTGCACAAGAAATTTTCTTTTCGCGCTCCCGAGCGTTCCGCGCTGCTGCGCTGCTTTATTTCCAGCGCGCGCGTGCCTGACCTGCTCAGCTTCAGCGACGACCAGTTGCTGGCCATGGTCCGCAAGGAACTCAAAGACATTCTCGGACTCAGCGAGCAGCCGCGCCTCACGCGCGTCTTCCGCTGGCAGCAGGCCTTGCCGCAATATGAAACCGGGCACCTGGAGCGGGTGGAAGCGATGGAAAAAATCCTGGAAGACATTCCCGGACTGCGGATCATCGGAAATTCATTTCACGGGATTGGGATTCCCGACTGCATTCGTTCCGGAAGAGAGGCGGCTACCGCCGCGCTGGCTTAGTTTTTGTCGCTGCGCTCCAAACCGCCTAAGGCCGTCGCATGCTCTGCGGCTAATTCTGCTCCTGTTGCAGGCGGCTCGGCGCGCAAGCCGGCCTCGCCGCATTCCCTTTCATTCAGAGTCGCTGCGCTCCAAACCGCATTGGGCCATGGCGCGCGCTGCGGCTAATTCTGCTCCTGTTGCAGGCGGTTCGGCGCGCAAGCCGGCCTCGCCGCGGTCCCTTCCATTCAGAGTTGCTGCGCTCCAAACCGCCTTGGGCCGTCGCACGCGCTGCGGCTGGTTCTGCTCTTGTTGCAGGCGGCTCGGCGCGCAAGCCGGCCTCGCCGCTGGTGCATTCCATGTAGAGTCGCTGCGCTCCAAACCGCCTTAGGCCGTCGCATGCTCTGCGGCTAATTCTGCTCCTGTTGCAGGCGGCTCGGCGCGCAAGCCGGCCTCGCCGCATTCCCTTCCATTCAGAGTCGCTTCGCCCCAAACCGCTCGACGGGTGGTGCACTCTTGTGCTTTATTTCGCCTTACGAGCCGATCTCGTTTTCTTCCTTGGTTGCTTGTGACGGGTAGCCTTTGGCTTGGCTTTGTTCTTGGCTTTGCCTTTGCCCGCCGCTTTTCCGCGAGCCGGCGCCTCTCCGCCCAAGGCCGCTTGGGTTCGCTTCGGCAACTTTTCCAGAACCAGACGATATGAGTATTCAATCAACTGCTGAATTTCCGGCGGCCGCAACGCGTCCACCTCGATCATCGCCACCCAGTGGTTACGCGCCATGTACGGCGCTGGAATAATGTTTTCGATTTCCAGCAGTTCCGCGAACCGCTCTGGGGTGCATTTGAAGGCAATCTTGGTGGGCGACAGGCCGGGCTCCAGGTTGGCGACGCAATAGATCTTGCCCGCAATGCGGAACAGCAGGTCGTGCTCCCACTGCACGTCTTCCGTGGTGTGCGGAAGGGCCAGGCAGACCTTGCGCACCCAGTCAATGTAAGTCGCCACGGCGGATACTATATTCGATGGAAGTTGTTTTCTGTAATTTGAAGAGTAACTTTTGCTCCTCGCCCGGGTTTGCTAGCCTTGGAGCAAGGGAAACGGGGGACAATCAACAATGAAATCCTTAGCCGCTTTGTGTGTTGCCGGGCTGCTGGCCGCAGCGCCAGTCGCCATTTACGCGCAGCAGGAACGTCAGGACCTGGGGGCCGCCACCCAGGCCATGAGCAGCCATCATCACGACCATCATGAAATGAACGGCCACATGAAGATGAGCGAGCTGCGCGATCCCCAGCCGGGCGACGCGAAGAAAGCCCAGAAGGTGGTGGAGCAGGCGCGCCAGGCCCTGGAAAAATATCGCGACTACAACGTCGCCCTGGCCGAAGGGTTCCAGATCTTTCTGCCCAACATCCCCCAGCCCATGTATCACTTCACCAACTACGGCTACGCCTACAATGCCGCTTTTGAATTTGACGCCACCAAACCAACTTCATTGCTCTATGAAAAACACGGCGACGACTACAAGCTGATTGGCGCCATGTACACCGCGCCCGTGCGCTTTACTGAAGACCAGATCAACCAGCGGGTTCCCCTGAGCGTGGCGCAGTGGCACCAGCATGTGAACATGTGCAAGCCGCCGCTGGGGCAGGAGCTGGACCAACTGTCAAAGCACGCCCGGTTCGGCCTGCGCGGGTCCATCAACACGCGCGAGGAATGCGAAGCCGCCGGCGGGACCTTTATGCCGCACGTCTTTGGCTGGATGGTGCACGTCTATCCCTGGGAGAAGACGCCGGACGCGATCTGGTCCGTGGAGCGCCAGCTCAAAGACAAGCCGACGACGGAGAAGCACGACCATGATCATCACGATCATGGCGAGATGGCGGGGATGGAGAAGAAGTAAAAGATTGGTAATTGAGTAATTTCGTAATTGAGTAATTGAAGAGGTGTGCCCCACGGATTTTTAATTACCCATTTGCCAAATTACCCGATTACCAAAGCTTGATCCCAATTTCCCGTGACGAAATCTCTTTCGTCGCCGGATGCCGCAGCGCCGCCACGGAGAATTCCGTTCCGCTCGCGATCAGCGCAGGCTCCATACGGTAGCCGCCAGCTTCCGCACTGAGCTTGGGTTTTACACCAAAATACTCGGGGAACTCCACGTTCTCTTGTGCGCCGCAACACAAGTAAAGAGACAGAAGATCGCAAAACTGCAGCAGGTCAGTCAGGGCCTCCAAATCTTCTGCGCTGTGTTCCTGTTTGCCGGCGAGCTTTTTCTGGCGCTGGGATTCTGCGCTGAGAAATTCCTGCAGCTTCTTGCGGTCTTTTTCGTTGTCGCCGGCGGAGTGGAGGCGATGTTCGGCCAGCCGCCAGAAGTGGCGGCTCACCATGTAGCCTCCGGCGGGCGAAACCGGCTGCGCGATTTCAATGGACTGAGTCCACGCCGCAAGAAAGTCGGACACGGCCATGTGCAGGAATGATTTTGGCTTGAACCCGCGGCCCGCACGGCTCGCCTGGACCGCCTGCGCGTCCGGCATGCCCCATCCGGCATCATGCAGGGCAATGGCCCGTATCAAGGGCGCGTCCAGCCTGGGTACTCGCGGGCCGCTGAGTTTTGCCGCGATGTCCGCAGCCAGGGCCGCGTGCGAAGGCTGGGTGATCATCCAGCAAGTTTCGTAGTCACGCTTCTGGATTTCGGAGATCACGTCCCAGGCTGAAAGAAGTTTCCCGCCGGGAGCAGTTGGCGCCAGGGGGGAAAGAATCATGACCGTCTGGCCGGCCGGCGTTTGGCAATCCGCCCTGAGGCGGCTGCGGCTTTTGCCGGACCGCTGCTGGAAGGCGGCTTCCTTGTCCCGTCCAAGAGTTCTTTCAGCGCGACCGCGTTGTTGCGTTCCAGGTTGCTGGAAGAATAAATCAGCGTGACTTGATCATGATGGTTGATCAGGTCGTAGAGCGCGGCCAGGGCCTCTGTGGCTTCCGGCGTGGAAAGTTCCTTGAAATAGCGCTTCTTGAACAGCGCCCAGTTGGCGCTGGCATGGTACCACTTGCGCAGTTCGTCGGACGGAGCCAGGTCTTTCAGCCAGTGATCAATCCGCGCTTTTTCTTTGGTGAGGCCGCGCGGCCATAAGCGGTCCACCAGGACGCGCTGGCCATCGGCCAGAGACGGCTTGTCATACGCGCGTTTGATTTCGACGGGCATGCCGTGCACTATTTGTGCTTCACACCGTTTGTACTGCACACCTTGTAATGCACATCAGGGTTTGCAAAAAGGCTGTCTCCAGACATAATAGTCACTTGAAGCAAACAGCGTCCATCCTTCTTGCAGCGCTCGCCGCGGCGTTGCTGCTGGCGATCGCCGGCTGCGGCAAAGATCCCGCGACCATGACTGACGCCGAACTCGGGCTCAACGCCGAGCAGGCCCGCGGGCGGCGCGTCTACAACCTCTACTGCCTCAGTTGCCATCCCGCGTATTCCACACACGGCAACAAGGGCCCGGGACTGAGGGGGATGTACAGCAAGCCGTACTTGCCCAGCGGACTCACCGCCACCGACGAGCACGTGATCCAGTCCATTGTGCAGGGCCGCGGGATGATGCCGCGCTTCGGAGATTCCGTGAATCAGCGGGAATTGCAGGACATGATCGCGTATCTGCATACTCTGTAGGCGAAGGCGTGCCCTGCGTCTGCTGGTAGCCCAATCAGACCCATAGCGCCAGCGACCGCGAATATCGGCGCCCGAACCCCAAAATGGCCGCAAAATACGTCACTTATCCTGAGTGACGCACGTCACATCCCTTCGCCCGCGCCAGGGTTGATCATTACTGCATGGAACAATTCGAACGAACGTTCGATAGTCTTTTTGAAGGAATGCAAGACCTCTCTTTCGCCGGCGTGCGGCGATGGAAAGAGCAGCATCCCGGAGCGAAATCCGTGGCGTTCTTTCCGGTGTATGCCCCCATGGAACTGGTCCATGCCGCGGGCATGCTTCCCGTGATGCTGAGCGGGGCGGGCGACCGGCTGGACATCCAGCACGCCGATTCCCGGTTCGGTTCGTTCATCTGCTCCATCATCAAGACCACCATGGAGATGGCCATGACCGGCCATCTGGAGCCGTTCGACGGCCTGCTTTTCTCTTCCATCTGCGACTCCGCCCGCAACCTCTGCTTCGTGGTGAAACGCAACTACCCGCAGATGTATGTGGACTTCCTTCACCTGCCGCACAGCACTTCAGATTCCAGCGTGGAGTTCCTTGCCGCGGAATACCGCCGGATCATCACAGAACTGGAGCGCCTGGGTGGAGCGCCGATTCAAGATGCCGCGCTGCGCCGGAGCATCGAGCTATACAACGAGCAGCGTCGCCTGGTGCGCCGGCTCTACGAACTGCGCACGCAGAGTCCGCACCTGCTGCGGGCGTGGGAATCGTACGTGCTTATCCGCTGCGGTAACTTGATGCCGGTAGAAGAGCATATCCAGATCCTGAAGCAAGCTCTTGAGCGGATCCCGGCCCGTCCGGGGAAGAAGCGCGACGCGATCCGCGTGGTCATTGAAGGCGCGTTCTGCGAGCAGCCTCCGCTGGAGCTCATCCGTTTGCTGGAAAACGCCGGATGCGACATTGTGGAAGACGATCTGGCGATCGCGCAACGCTGGTTCACGGAAGACGTTCCCATCACCGGCGATCCGGTCCTCGCGCTGGCGACGAGCTATGTCCACCGGTCGGTTTATTCGTCCGTGCGCCACGATTTTTCCAAACCTCGATGGGAGGGCCTGGCGGAGAAGGTCCGCAGCACGCGCGCCGAAGCCGTGATCTTCCTGATCGCCAAATTCTGCGAGCCGGCGTACTTCGATTTTGTGCTCTTCAAGAAAAAAGTTGACGAAATGGGCCTGCCGCACCTGCTGCTGGAATTCGAAGAAAAGCTGTTTACCTTTGACCGTCTGCGCACGGAAGTGGAAACGTTCGTCGAATCTCTGGTCTTTGATTGAGCAAATCGGGATTGAGCAGGCCAGACTGAATCGAAACATGACTTATCAGGAGCTGACTCCATGGCTGAGAAATCTGCAAGCGAATATCGCGGAAGCATTCACCAGCAGCAGAAAGACCTGATGCTGGATTGGTACCAGCGTCTGGACCATGCGGCCGAAACGGGAGACCCGCCCACCGTGTCCATGATGATCTCCGGCAACTGTGTGGAATTGCTGGAAGGCTTTGGCGCAATTCCGCTCTATCCGGAAGTAAATGCGCTGCAGTTGGCGATCCGGCACCAGTCGCTGGAGCCGATTCTGGCGGCCGAAGAGATGGGTTATGCCGGAGACAATTGCGCGTACGTGAAGGCCGATATCGGCTGCATGCTGAAGGGCATCACG
>JBGPLR010000069.1:0-10428 GCA_041486545.1 Terriglobia bacterium | reverse complement strand
CAGATTTTTGCATGAAAGGTTCCTGGGTCAACGGCGACCAGGGACGAACGCGGCTGAGCGGAGTTTAAGTCCGACGGCTGGCGGGCGTCAACCGAAAATAGTCCGGTTGCGGCCGATTTCCTGCCTTCGTCGGGCTCGCGTGCGCACACAAAGGTCGTGCTACGGCGGTTTTGCCGGCCCACAATTGTCCCATTGGTTTTCGTCAAAGCTAGGGTATGCTGGGCCTTAAGCGTCAAAAAGATGGCACCCAGCACAACGAAACACCACGGCGCAGCGGCCATGGCGGAACTGGAAAGCCTGCGTCATGAGTTCCAGGCCAAGGCGGCCTCGGAGCCAAGACCCAAAGCCTTCTCTTCGCGCGTGGGCGTGGTGCTTTCCGGCGGAGGTGCGCGCGGCGCGTATGAAGCCGGCGCTCTCATGGCGTTTCAAGACGCCAAGGTGCCCACGCACATTGTTACCGCCACTTCCATCGGCAGCATCAATGCCGCTTCGTTTGCCGCGCATTCAGAAGGCCTGGTAGGCAAGGCTGAAACCCTGGTGCGCTCCTGGATGGAGCTCACTCCCGCCACGCTGGGCATTGACTGGTCGCGCTACATCTTTCTGCTTGCCGGACTGGTGGCGGCTTCCGCCGGCGCCGGCAATTTCATCTGGCAATGGATGACGGAGCACGGCATTTATCTGCACGCGCACCATCCCAAGTTCACCTGGTTCGCCCTGGCGGCGGCCGGAGTGGCCATTCTGTTTTTTGCCGACAAGCTTTCTTACATCGGCTACGTGGTCCTGAATTTCCTGCGCGGGCGCAACTGGGACCCCGATCGCAGAAAAGCCTGGGTCTCCCTGGGCGCCAACGTGCTGGTGTGGGGATTCATCGTGATCTTTCTGGTGTTCACCTACGTGCACCTGCCCATCGGCGGCGGCAAAAGGATTGAGTTGAGCGCGCCCCTGCCGGCGGTGGCGGTCATCCTGGCGGGATTTGGGTTGTACAAGCTTTTTCAGGAGCCTCTCAGCAAACTCAGCCACAGCTTTCTGCGCTTGCCGCTGCGTACCGGGTTGTTCCCCAACTTTGACCGCATGAAGTTTCTGCGCGCGCGCATTCCCCAGGACTTGCTGAGGAAATCTGAAATTCGCACCATCATGACCGCCACGGACATCGAGCACGGCACGGCCCGCTATTTTTCCAATGTCCCCGTGGAGGTGCTGCTGAAAGACCCTGAAGTGCAGGAAGAATTTGTCCGCCGTGAAGTGGAGCAGCCTTCTGACCTGGTGCACGCCGCCGTGGCGTCATCGGCGTATACCTTCACCTATGAGGCGGTGCCCATGGACGGGCGAGTGTGGACCGACGGCGGCATCGTTTCCAACCAGCCCATTCTGCCGGCGCTGCGCCTGGGCGCCGACGTGCTTTTCCTGGTGATGGTGACGCCGCTCGAAGGCGATGACAATACCGGCGAGGTCAGGACTTTTCTTGACGTGGGCGTGCACGCCGTGGACATTCTCATCTCCAAAAACTTCAAGTCCGATATCGCTCTGCTGAATAACTTCAACCGCCTCTGTTCCATCTACGCGGCGGAAATGGGCGTGCAACCCGAGCAGATTGAACTGGAGATCGGCGCGCAGCATTACCGCTACGTAAAATCGTTCAGCATCGCGCCGGAAAAGCCGCTGCCTGCGGCCTTGCTGGATTTTGACGGCGACATCATCGGCCCCATCATCGTCCAGGGCTATAAGGACGCCGCCAAAGTGATTCGCGACTATATGGACTACGAGATAGTGCGTCCGTTGCGCGAATCGCGCCGCGTAGTGCGTCTGGCCGCCGAACGCCCGGAAGGAAATTTCCGGCTGACCGTGCGCTGATTTGTATCAGCGCCCCCGCAGCTTCTTGATGTGCGGGACTATCTTCTTGCGCACGCGGTCGGCGGCCAGCATGGCGCTTACCCAGACCGCCGCTGCCAGGTAGCCGGCAAGCACGTCGCTGGGGTAGTGGACGCCAAGATAGATGCGGGAGAATCCTATCGCCCCCACCACCACGGCGGCCGCGACGCCCGCGCCGATTCGCACCGGCATGTAGCGCACGCGGTCAGCGATCAGCCCGGCCAGCACCGCGTAAAAGCAGAACGAACACAACGCGTGGCCGCTGGGAAAGCTGTAAGAGTTTGGCTGGGACACAAAGAATGCGTCGGGGCGCGTGCGATGGAAAGCCTGCTTCAGAATCAGGTCCAGCCCCAGCGCTCCGGCCATGGTAAAGGAGAGCCACAAGGCGCCGCGTCGCCAGCGCAACCATAGAAAGACAGCCAGGGCCGCCACCAGTTCCACAATCAGGAAGCCATATCCCAGGCGGGAAATAAAAATCATGAGCTGCGTGAGCGACGGGGAAGCCAGCGCGTGTACCCAGTCGCGCACCGCATCATCAAATCGGGTGACGGAGCCGCTCAGTATTTCCTGCGACAGCCAGGCAAACAAGAAGATGCTCACGCCGGCAGTAAGCAGGCTGGCTGCCAGCAGCGCTTCCATCAGCCGTGTTGGCGGCGGCTCTTGCTCGGCATCGGGTAAAGTCAGGTCAGGTTGGTTGGTCACGAAAGCCTAGCGCCCTCTCGCCTGGGCTTTGGCTTCGCTGCTCAGGCCGCGCAGCACCCGGCTGAAGTAGTCTGCATTGCGGGTCACAAAGATCAGCCGGTGTCCGCACGCCAGGTAGGATTCCGGACGCAATGTTTCCATCTGCTGCCAGAAGATGTGCTGCAAGCGCTTGAGGTCCCAGCGGGTCTTGGCCTGGGTCTTGCTGGAACTGGCGGGGCCCAGCGTGAACCACTTGTGCGCGATAAAGACTTCAAAATCCCGGCTCTCGGGAGTTGGTTCGTTACGGTCAGCGCGGGCCGATTCATCCTCCTTAGCGGGAGGCTCGAAGAGATACCACTCATCACAGTCGCCGCTGGGGAGCGTGGGGGGATTTTCTACGGGAGGAACATACACGGCGGAGTCCAACACGCGCCAGCCTTGTTCGATTTGCAGCGGCGTGGGCTCCAGCGGTCCGGAATCGAACAAAGTGATGACCAGGTTTTTGCCGGCGACGGCGTCCGGGCAAACGCGCACCACGTCCGGGAGAGTATGGCTGGATGCTTCCAGCCAGCGAAAATCGCCATGTACGCCATGAAACATCATTTATGAATCAATCCCCTCCGGCTGCTCGCCGCATCCGCGTTATTTCTGGCCGGACTGCTCCATCTTCTTTCTTAGGCTCAGCGGACGCATGTCCGTCCACACTTCCTTGATGTAGTCCAGGCACTCTTGCTTGGTGCCGGACTTGCCGGCATCCTTCCAGCCTAGCGCGTTCTCCCGATGCGCGGGCCAGATGGAATACTGTTCTTCGTGATTGACCACGACCTTGTAGATCGTCTCGTCTTCGTTTTCATCTGCCATACTGCTTCCTCTCGCCGAGCACGCAGACGCTTAAGTCTGCTGACTCACAGCCGCCCAGCTTCCGCCCTCAACGGGCTGCGTCATGTCGGCTTCCCAGACGCCTTCAAAATCCACGAAGTAGGCCTTCACGTCGATCTCCGGAATCGTAGACTTCAGGTAATCGTACGCCCGGTGCATCTCCTGGCGATGGTGCTCGGCTTCAATCGCCGGGTCATTTTCGAAGCCCACCAGGCCGCCGTACGCGCCGCAATCCGAGTGCAGCATGAGAATCACCGTTTTCGTTCCATGCAACTGCATGGATTTGCGGATCTGCTCCAACACAAACTCGCGGTCACTTTCATGGTCAGGCGACGCCAGGCACTTGGCCCCGCCGGCGATCCGCACCGGATCAGGCCGCTCAATCCCCTTGCGCTTCAGAAGCTTTTGGAACACCAGATCAAAGCGGTGATCGTAACACCAGACCACGGCGGCGTCAGACTGGTAGCGCTCGCGCGGGGAAGCAAAGTGGAAAACTTTCTTCATGCTGGGGGAGACCTCTGCCAGACATTATATGGGAGGGCGCGCGGTGAATTTCCTCAAGACCAAAAGCCCAACACCCTTGAAACACGGAGGAACGGAGGTAGCGGAGGAGGAAAATTGGTAATTGAGTAATCTGGTAATTTGGTGATTGGAAACCCAAGGGGTGCGAGCAAACACCAATCCGCACACCCGGGGAAGCGTCGTGACTCAGGCCGCAATGGTCACTGAGTGCACGAACCCACTCACCCTCCGTTTCCTCCTCTCCTCCGTGTTTCAAAGGTTTTTGGGCTTGGTGTTTATGCAAAGAACCCCATGATCTTCTCCGCCACTTCTTGCGGCGCTTCCACGGGAAGCCAGTGGCCGTTCTGGGCAAAGTGCCAGACTTTCTGTCCGCCAAAGCGTCCGGCAAAAGTGGACGCGATATAAGGATCGCGATCGCCCCACAGCACGCACGTAGGCACGCGCTTGGTAACCTCCGGCAGCTTCTCTTCCCAGCCTTTGTAGTTTTCCGGGTTGGTTGCGCGATAAAGCTGCAAGACCATCTTTCTCACCGGCCATTTGAAGAGCGCGTAGGTCTCGCGGATGTGGTCTTCCGGCATCGTCGGCGAGCCTTTGCGCATGGACGAATGAAACAGTCCCTGGGTCATGCTCATCATGCTCAGCTCGCCCAGGAAGCGGGTGCGCCAGATGCGCGCCCATATGTGCCACTGGTAGTCAGAAAAGAAATTGGTGTTCATGATGGCCATGCGGCGGACGCGCTCGGGATGCCGCACCGCCCAGGCCAACCCGTAAATCCCGCCAAGATCGTGGACCACCAGGTTCACCGGCTCGTTGATGCCCGCGGCGTCCAGCAGGTCATTGACGAACCCGGCGAGGGATTCCAGCGAGAAGTCGAACCCTTCAGGGACAGATGAATGGCCAAAGCCGGGGAGATCGGGCGCCAGGCAGCGGAAGCGCGGCTGCATCTCCGCGATAATGCCGCGCCACAGAATGGACGAATCCGGGTTGCCATGCAGGAACAGAGTCGGCGTGCCCGTGCCCTGGTCCTTCATGAAGATGGTGGCGTTCTGTACGGTCAGGTTCATAGTGTGGTCATCGTTGATCGATTTGTTTTGCCGGTGAGCAGCAAGCGCGAGGTAAAGACTATCCGTGCAACTCCAGCGGTTTGGCCATCAAAGGCAGCCCGCGCAGACGCACGCCGGTCGCGCTGAAGATTGCGCCGGCCACGGCCGGAGCCAGGCCCATGAGCGGCGTTTCCCCGGCGCCCGCGGGGGCAACGTCTTTGCGGTCAATCAACTCGACTTCGATCCTGGGCACATCGCGGAAGCGCGGCACGCGGTAGTCCTTGAAATGCGGGTTGAGCACGCGTCCGCTTTCAAAATGAATGGCCTCAAACAGCGCTCCGCCCAGGCCCTGCACAATAGAACCTTCAATCTGGTTCTTCAGCCCGTTGGGATTGACCACGGCGCCGCAGTCAAAGGATTCCACCACGCGCACAATACGAACCTGCCCTTTGGCGAGATCAATCGCGACTTCTGCGCACGTGGCCAGATATCCGGCTTTCTCAAAGCCCCCGGCGATGCCGAAGCCGCGTTCCGGCGTGGCCGCCTGTTTGCCCCAGCCAAACTTTTGCGCGGCAGCTTCGAAGGCAGCGCGCAGGCGCGGGTCGGTGATGTTCTTCAGGCGGAACTGCAGCGGGTCCATGCCCGCCAGCGCGGCGAGTTCGTCCATGTGGCTTTCGCGCGCGAAGTGGTTGGCCGTGGCCGCCAGCCCTCGGTACGATCCCTGGCGCAGCGGCGGGTTCTTCGAAGGGTGAAATTCAATCTTCTTGTTCGGCACGTTGTAGGGCGTGTCAATGGCCGAAGGGCCGGAGTTGTAGTTGTGAAATTCCCAGGCGACAATCGTGCCGTCGGCGGCGATGCCGCTTTTCACGTCAATCACCCCCGCCGGACGGAAATAGGCCCAGGTAAATTCCTCTTCGCGGGTCCAAACCACCTTGACCGGTTTGCCGGCAGCCTTGGCCAGCCGCGCGGCTTCCACCGCACACTCGCCGGTGTGTTTCCCGCCGTAAGCTGAGCCGGTGTCCGGGACCTTGACGCGCACGTGGTCCAGAGAAATATGGAAGGCCGCGGCCAGCTCTTCGCGCACGGCGAACGGCCGCTGGGTTCCGGTCCAAACCGTCAGTTTGTCGCCCTGCCATTCGGCCACGGCGGCACGTGGCTCCAGAGGCGCGTGCTGGATGTAGGCAACGGTATAAGTCTGCGACAAAGTCTTGGCCGCCGAAGCCATGGCGGTCTGGACGGAGCCGGTTTCGTTTCCGGCGCGTCCTCCGAAACCGCCGCGAGCTTCGGTGTCAAGGTTCTTGCGCAGGGAACCGAACAGGTCAGTTTCTGAAATCTGCGGCGGAGCCTGCGTTTGCACCTGCAACAGTTCAAGCGCGTTTTGCGCGCTTTCCGGATTGTCCGCCGTCACCCCGACAAAGTCTCCGTCATGCACCACGGTGACGTTGGGCAGCTTCTCGGCTTTCTTGGCATCCACCGACAGCAGTTTGGCATTGAACGCCGTCGGACGAAACACTTTGCCGTGCAGCATGCCCGGCCGCGTGATGTCTGACGTGTACTGGTGCGCGCCGGTGACGAATGCTTTGCCGTCAATCTTGCCCATCGACGTGCCGGCCACGCGCCACTGCGCGGGATTGGTGACCGCCGGTTCGCCGGCCGTGATCTTCACCAGCTTCTGCCCACGAGTGAGTTCGCCGTAGCTGATGCTCTTGCCGCCGTGCCCGTTGACCACCGCTCCGTTCTGCGCCGACAACGTGCCGCGGTCCACCTTCCAGTGCTGGGCGGCCAGGTCAATCAACACTTCGCGCGCACTGGCTGCGACGCTGCGCAGACGCGTGCCCATCTGCGGCGTGGTGCGGCTGCCGAAGGTGCCCATGTCGAAGGGAGTGAGGTCGGTGTCTCCCATGATCAGCGCGATGGACGCTAGAGGGGCGTGCAGTTCTTCCGCCACCTGCTGCGTAAGCGACGTGCGTATGTTCTGTCCCATCTCCACCTTGCCGGTGAAGACGGTGACTTTGCCGTCGCCGCCAATGTGTAGCCAGGAAGCCAGATCGTTGGGAATGTTTTCACTCTGCGCCCGTCCGGACTCCTGGTCAAAGGCGTTCTGCGCGCAGAAGCCTACCACCAGTCCCGCGCCCAGCAGCTTGAACAAGTCGCGGCGGTTAACGTCAAACAGATGACGCAGCGGCTCAACCGCGTGCTGCTCAGCCTCAAGCATCTCGGGGTCAATACGACGTACGGCGTCCTTATTCATGCTTGACCCCTTCGGCGGCGCGGCGGATGGCCGCCATGATCCGCAGATATGTGCCGCAACGGCAGATGTTGCCGTTCATGTGCTGGACAATGTCTTCGTCAGAAGGCTTGGGCGTCTTCGCCAGCAGCGCATGCGCGGACATGATCATGCCTGAGGTGCAGTAGGCGCACTGGAAAGCTTCTTCGTCCAAAAAGGCCTGCTGCAGCGGACTGAGATGCCCGCTGGACGCCGACGCCAGGCCTTCCACGGTCACAACCTTCTTGCCCGCAGCATAGTCCGCGTCGGTGATGCAGGAGCGGACTGCTTTGCCGTCCACCAGCACGGTGCAGGCGCCGCACTGGCCTTCGCCGCAACCGTACTTGGCGCCGGTGAGGTCCAGGCGGTTGCGCAGGACGGACAACAAGGACTCTTCTTCCAGCGCTTCAACCTTGTGGTTGCTTCCGTTCACGAGCAGATGGATGGTCGGCATTGAAGGTCTCTCGGATGCGTCTGTCAAAATACTGCTGGACCGGACATTTTGGTCTGCCTGTTATCGTAAACTCTTCAGCGGGCCGGGTGCCAGCGGAAGCAGAGGGTGCGTGCGCCGTCCAGGAAGCGGCTGGATCCGGACATGATCATGGCCCAAAACGTCTTGCGTGACGGAGTTGAAGAAGCATGAAGAGACCTCTTGAAGTGGTGGTGTTCGATCGGGATGACACGTTGATTGACACCAGCATAGTGTTCGTCAAAGCGCGTGAGGAGGTTGTTGCGATGATGGGCCAGGCCGGCTACGCAAAGCGCGCGGCCCTGCGCCAGCTCGACGATGCGGAGTGGCACAATCTGCATCACTTTGGATACGTTTCTGAGCGCAACCTGGTATCCATGCGTGAGGCGTATGAAGCGCTGGTGGAAAAAGACGGCAATCTCTTTTCCGCGGACGTGCTTCGCCAGATTTCCAGCATCGCGGGCCGCTGCCTCTACAAGTTGCCCCGCCCATTGCCTTACGCTCGCACCCTCCTTTCCTGGTGTGCGCGAAAATACCGTCTGGCGCTGCTCACGCGCGGCAGCGAGGCGCTGCAATACGCCAAGATTGACAAGCTCGGCGTGCGTGATCTCTTTCACACCATCCACGTGGTAAAACTAAAAACTCCCGACTCTTTTCGCGGCGTCTTGCGGTCTATGAAATGCCATCCCCAGAACGCGGTCTCCGTGGGAGACTCTCCGCGTTTCGATATACTCAACGCTCTAAGAGCGGGAATGTCCGCCATCCACGTGCAGTATCCTTTCCGGAAACTGCAATGGAACCTGGACCATGAAAACACACCCGCCCTTCACGGCAAGCGGTTTCGCACCGCCAAGAACCTGCGTGAGGTAAAGACCATGCTGCAGCGCGATGATAAGGTGGGGAATATCTGAGGCGCGCGGAGATCGCGCAACGAAAGAATCCTTCCATGGGCCGCGGCGTTAGAAGCCGGACTGACTAGAAATGGTTTCGCAGATCGGCAAAGCGCTGGACTTTGAGGAAGCGCCCGTCGATCGACCGGGTCTCGAATTCTTCCTTCTCCAGCACCCAGGTGTGTTCATTGGGAACAAAAACGGCATTGATGCCCGCCGCCAGCGCGGGATTGATGTCGGAGCGCGGGCTGTTGCCGATCATCCACGTGGTCTGCAGCGCCAGTTCATATTTGGCGACCACGCTCTTGTACGCCGCCGTTTTTTTCTCCCGGACGATTTCCACCGCCGCAAAGTATTTCTTCATGCCGGAGCGCTCGATCTTGCCCGATTGCTCGCTGATGTCGCCCTTGGTCATCATGATCAGGTGGTGGCCGCGGCCGCGCAGGTAACTCAGCGTCTCCGGCACCCCGGGAATCGGGTGGATAGGGCTGCTGGCAATGCGATGGGCAAATCCCGCAATGAACTCGTGCAACTCTGGAGTGACCGGCTCCTCGGCCAACCGCTCAAAGCACTTGGTCAGGGAGTGGGCAAAACTGTGCGCGCCATAGCCGCGCTCCTGAATGGTCTCCCGCTCCACCTGATTCAGAAACAGGCGGACTTCCTGGGGCGACAGGCTCTGGTGGTTCAGCCGCGCGATGAACGCGTGGATGGCGTGCTCAAAATGAACGGTGGTTTCCCACAGCGTGTCGTCGGCGTCAATGAGCAGCGCCTGGGGGTCTGGATGGCCGTTCTGCATGGGTTTCTTGATTTAAACACAGAGGGCGCGGAAGAGCACAGAGCGAGGGGAGCTGACGGGACTAATAACCTCTTTTCCCTTGTCCGGCAATGCGTCATAATAGACGTGATCTTATGATTCACAAAGCCAAGGACTTGTCGCCGGAGCAGAAGGTTGCGCTGGAAAGGCTGGTAGGTCGTTCCATCTCTGACCGGGAAGACATCAGCATTCGCGTCTTGCAGCCGCCGCCGGGAGTTTCTGCGGCTCGCCGCCAGGAAATCCTTGAAGGATTGAAAGCGTACTTTGCCGGAGTTGACTCGCAGCGGAAGCCGGTATCCGGCGAGCAAGCGGACGAAGTCATTGACGAGGCCATCCGTTTTAGTCGGCCTGCCTACCGGCCTCACGATTGAGGGTTCTGCTCGACGTAAACATCTTGGTGAGGGCCCACGAGGGCTCTCACGGACCTGCAAGGGCGCTTTTGCTCGCCCTGATTGAGCAAGACCACACTCTGCTGATCAGCGATGCTATGCTCGTCGAGCTTGCCGCTGTCTTGCGCTATCCCCGCATTCAATCTGTTTACGAACTCAGTGAGGAGCAAGTTTACGCTTATGTTCAGGTTCTCCATGAAGTCTGCGAAGTTGTTACTGTGGATGGTCTTCTGCCGGTGCCGATTCGTGATCCGAAAGACGTCGCAGTGCTTCAGACCGCAGTCATTGGGGAAGCTGATGTCATCTGCACCCGCGACTCGGACTTCTACGCACCCGCAACCCGCGCCTTCTGCGCCACTTTGGGGATAGAAATCGCACCGACTTGGAACTAGTTACCAGAATCAAAAGGAAGATATGAGCTCGTAACACGCCACTTGGAGCAAACCCTCCGTGGTCCTCTTTGTTCTCCCATGAATAATGTCTACTCAAAAGTTGTTTTGGCTGGTTTTAGGCAGCCAGGGTGAAGCTGGGAAAGTCTTCGAAGACCCACTGGTTTTTCAGTGTGTCGTAGACGATTTTGACCAGCTTTCTTGCCAGAGCGATTTT
>JBGPLR010000068.1:0-10628 GCA_041486545.1 Terriglobia bacterium | reverse complement strand
CGGCGCTGGAGAGCGAAGCCGCCAACAACCAGATCATCAACATCGGCAGCACGCATGAGATCACCATTGTGGAGCTGGCAAAAACCATCCATCGCCTGGCCGACATGCCGGAAGCGCTGCGGCTGGAATTTATTCCCTACCAGCAGATCAGCAGTGGACGCGAATATGAAGACGTTCGCCGCCGCGTGCCCGATCCGGCAAAGGCCCAGCAGTTGCTTGGCTTCTCCGCCAAGGTTTCGCTTGAAGAAGGTTTGCTGCGCACTATCGAGTGGCAGAAGGCCGTGCGCGGCGTCTCCAGCCGCGTGGTCGTGGGGGCGTAATGGAAAGTCAGGCGTTTCTGGAGAAGCCGGCCATGCAGGCGGTGGCGCAAAAGCAAACGGCGCAACAGTCATTGTCATGGCAATGGGCTGCGCTGGCGGCGGTTCTCTTGGCGTCAGCCGGACACCTGCTCATCAAGTTTGGATTGATCTCCGCC
Organism: Terriglobia bacterium; assembly: GCA_041486545.1. Classification (GTDB taxonomy): domain Bacteria; phylum Acidobacteriota; class Terriglobia; order Terriglobales; family Acidobacteriaceae; genus Angelobacter. The sequence continues at coordinate 10,153 of JBGPLR010000068.1, read as the reverse complement.
GTGCCATCAGCGGCGGGCATGGACACCGTGGCGCGAATCGTCCATTACCTGCTGCAGCCTGCAGTGGCCGGAGGTCTGGCGATTTACGGCTTGGGCACCATGTTCTGGATCTCCGCGGTATCGCGGCGCGATATCAGTTTTCTGTATCCGATCACGGCGCTCAATTACGTGTTGGTGAGCGTGGGGGGCAAGTTCTTTTTTGCCGAGTACATCTCCGCCGGCCGCTGGCTGGGCATTGGCGTGGTGGTGCTGGGCGTGGCCCTCTTACAGCTTTCCGCGCAAGGAGAGCGCGCATGACACCTTCGATTGCACTATGGGCGAGCATCGCTCTGGGCGCTTGCGCGCAAGTCTTCCTGAAGAAGGGCGTCTCCGGCAAATCGCAAACCGGATACCTTTCGCTGTTGCTTTCCGGATGGGTGTGGGCGTGGGCCCTGTGCTTCGCCCTGGCAACCGGGCTGTGGCTGATCGCGCTGGCCAAGATTCAAGTTTCGTACGCGTTCCCGCTGCTGAGCCTGGGGTATCCGATTGTTGCCGTGCTCTCCATGGTGCTGTTGAAAGAGCGCGTCAACGTGCCCCGCTGGATCGCGATTCTGGTGATCACCATCGGCGTAGCCATCATCTGGAAGAGCAACTAGGAGTTGCCGTGTCATCCAGGCAAAATTCGTTGCGCATCGGCATCCTGGGAGGCGGCATCACCGGCCTGACCGCCGCGTTCTATCTGCTGCGCGCCGGTCATCAGGTCACCGTGCTGGAAGCCCGCCCGCAAGCCGGCGGACTCGCAACGTATTTCGATTTTGGCCCCTTCCACTGGGACAAGTTCTACCATTGCATTCTCACTTCTGACGGCCCGCTGCTTCAGTTGATTGAGGACCTGGGCCTTACACCGGAACTGCGCTGGACGGAAACCAAAGTCGGGTTCTTTACCGGCGGGCGGCTCCATTCGATGACCACTTCACTCGACTTTCTGCGCTTTCCCGCGCTTTCTCTCTGGCAGAAGTTCCGGCTGGGGCTGGGGATTCTGCGGACTTCGCGCATCGAGGACGGGCTGGCCCTGGAAAAGGAGCCGATTGAGCCGTGGCTGGTGCGCATCTTCGGGGAAGGCGTTTACAAAAAACTCTGGGAACCTTTGCTCAAGTGCAAGCTGGGCGAAGCACGGCGCCAGACTTCCGCCAGCTTTATCTGGGCCACCATCAAGCGGCTCTACTCCACGCGGGAAAAGGGCGCCAGCAAGAAGGAGCGCCTGGGTTATGTTCGCGGCGGGTATCGCACGGTGTTTACGCGATTGATCGAGCGGATTGAGGCCATGGGTGGAAGCCTGCTTACAGACGTGGCCGTGGACCAACTGCGCAACAACCGGGACAAGAGCGTGAGCGTGATTTCCGGCACGCTGGCCATGGATTTTGACTACCTGCTGTCTACGATTCCCAGCAGCGCGCTGTCCAAATTGACCCCTGAGCTCAGCCCCGAGTACCGCGGCAAGCTGGAGAAAGTGCAATACATGGGAATGGTCTGCGCGGTCATGGTGCTGCGCAAGAAGCTTACGCCCTACTATTGCACCAACCTCACCGATGATCTGCCCTTCACCGGAATCATTGAAATGACCAATCTGATTTCGCTGGAGGAGACCGCGGGACGCCACCTGGTCTATCTGCCAAAATACACGTCGCCCGGCGATCCGCTTTTTGACGTCCCTGACGAACAGGTCTGGCAACTGTTCCGCGGCGCGCTGCAACGGGTGGTCCCCGAGCTGGCCGACGACGACATCGAACGGCATTTCATCTTTCGCGAACGCCTGGTCCAGCCCATCCCCGTACTCCGTTACTCGGATATTGTTCCGCCGCTGCAAACCAACGTGGGACGCTTGCTGGTTGCCAACACCACACAGATCGTGAACTCAACGCTTAACAACAACGAGATGGTGAAGATCGCGCGCAAAGCTGCGGCATGGATCGCCCAAACCGCAGCCGCAGAGAACGCAAGATCACGCACCACGGAGCTTGCCCCGATCGCGTCCGCGCAGGCCCCCACCGGGCCGGTCCTGGTGCAATCGAGAAACAAGGAGTCAAAGAAAGCATGAGGCTACTGGAACACATGCTTTTGAAAGTAGAGGTAGTGCTATGAAACGTCAGCTCATGGTTCTCTTGTTCGCGCTGCCGGTATGTCTGATTGCCGGAGCGTGGCCGTCGGTCAACAGCGGCCACCAGGCCGCGCCCGTCGCGCTCAAATCTCATGCCGGGGCCGTGCTCTTGAGCCTCTACCATTCGCTTCCCCAGTTGCCTGAAGCAGTCAGCCTGCTGATTCTAGGGGCATGCTGCTTTGTGCTGGCGTGGTTCCTGCATCGCAGATGGGTCAAGGCACAGAGCTGAACTGAAGATCATTCACATTGACGATGAAGCCGCGCACTGACAATCCGATGGTAATCCAAGCCGCCAAGCCGGCCGGCCGGGCGCGGCAGAAGCACATCCTCAGCATTGATCTGGAAGACTATTTTCACGTGGAAGCCTTTGCCGGCAGCGTTTCCCGCGAGCAATGGAGTGATTTCCCCGCGCGCGTGGAAGCCAACACTCGCCGGCTGCTGGATATCTTTGCCCGCTTTGACGTGAAGGCCACATTCTTTGTGCTGGGCTGGGTGGCGTGGCGCTTTCCCGGACTGGTGCGCCAAGTCCAGGAGCGCGGCCACGATCTGGCGTGCCATAGCTATTGGCATCGCAAGATCTACACGCTCACGCCCAACGAATTTCGCGCCGACACGCGCCAGGCGCGGGACACGATTGAGCAAATTACGGGAGTGCGCGTAAGCGGATACCGGGCTCCTTCGTGGTCAGTGACCAAAGATTCGTTGTGGGCGCTGGACATTCTCGCCGACGAAGGTTTCACCTACGACTCCAGCATCTTCCCCATTCGGCACGATATCTACGGCATCCCCAATGCCAGCCGGTATCCGTACTTTCACACCGGCCCGCATGGAGAACATCTCCTGGAAGTCCCGCCGGCAACTTTGCGAATCGGCGGGACAAATTTTCCGGCGGCGGGCGGCGGCTACTTCCGCATCTTCCCTCTCGCGTACACCGAATGGGCCTTCCGGCAGTTTGAGAGTGAACAGCGCCCGCTAGTGTTCTATCTGCATCCGTGGGAGCTGGATCCGGAACAGCCAAGAATCGCGGGGCCGCTGAAATCACGGCTCCGGCATTACACCAACCTGGGCAAGACACAGAAGAGGCTGGAACACTTGCTGGGTCGTTATGCGTTCCAGACGTTTGCCGAGTATATGCGCAGCACAATGGATGGCCCGCGCTTGGAGAGCGTGCGGGCGGCGGGGTGAGAGTGGCGTAACGCCATCGCCGTGATCGCCGACATCCACGGCAGGCCGGGACAAGATCGCACGTCATCGCCGAAATCGGAAAACCCGAGACTCACCGCAGCACGGCAGAGGTCGCAAAAGAAGACACAGGCAAAAGTGCCTGTGCCGCATGGGTAAGCGTTGGGGAGACTCTATCTAGTGGCCTGAAGCAACTTGCATGTTGTGAATACCGCTGAAGGTGAACCCTACGGAACTGGCAACCTGCGGAAGCCACCACAGTTTGCGGAAGGTTGGGTGATCGCTGCGCATCAGACGGCGCGCCCAGTAATCGGTGGCCAGCGGCGCCACCTGCATGGCGGCATACATGGCTCCGGAGCCGGCAAAAGGCTTCATCAAGGGATTGAGTTCGTGCCCGTGACCGGAAGTAACAGATTGGCGCGTGGACCATGCGTCGAAGGCGGCGGCGCCATGCTGCACAACCGTTAGCGCAATCCAGGCATCGCGGGTTGCCGGCGAAACCGGCGGGAATTCAGCGCGTTTGACGGGCTTGATTGGTATGTAGGGGACAGGCGCTTCAGGGATCGGCGACTCGGGCACCGCGTTTTCCAGCACGGGCCGGATCGAGGGAAACTGAGTCAAGGTCGCCAAGGTTGCATTCTTGTCTGTATGTGACTCAATCGAAACCACTAAGCTTGGCGTGGACGCAGCCGCAGTTTCGCTGCCGGAAACCCCCGGGACAGCAAGAAGCAAGCAGAAACCCGCAGTAATGGTGATCATGACCCTCCCTGTTAATGCATGCCCGGTGCCATGGGGACCAAGCAAAACCCGTTTGTCCTTTGGAGCAAGTGGCCCGGGGGAGGCTGTGCATACATTACGCGAATTAGGACATGTACTCAAGGATTAACTGAGGCGCTTGGAACGCTGGTAACCGAACCCGCGAAGACGTTCTATGTTGTTTAAAATTAATGGCCTTATGCAGGCTATTTGGGGCGATTCGCATAGTCAAGAACCAGCTTTAACCAGCGCCGAGGACGCACCAACGCCCGGGTAACCTTGCAAAGGCCCCATCCTCTCTCGCGGCAGGCTAGGCTGGAGAACTTTGTGAATTTCTAGCCACCATGTGCAGGGTTTTGCATCTTGGCGGAAAACGGGTTCCTTTGCTGCGAAGGCTGTGACTCGGACCAGCAGGTAGCCGGCTGCCGCAAAGTCCCTTATCTCCAATCAATTCCGCACGCATTTCAAGGGTCGGCGCAATCTCACAAGCGCGCTGATTTGGTAGGCCAATTGCACCATCGGGCTGGGGAGAACATTGTCTGCGCCGGTTGGCGGCGTGATAAGGCGTGCTCTCTTTGAGGTGGCTCCGCAGTTTAGGTTCGGGCGGTCACCGGAAGTCTGAAATAGATCTGACGTTTATGGGAAATGAGGCCTTGCAATGATTTTGCGTACTGCCAAATTGGCGTGCTTGGGGATGGCATTCTTAGCGTGTGCGGGCGCGCTGGCCCAGACCGGCGGTGACAAGAAGCCCGCGCAGGACAAAGTCGCGGCGCTTACGCCGGCGGCGACACCAGAAATGGAAAAAGCGAAAGCTCCGTCGGGACATGATTCCCACGCCGCACCAGCCCAAGCCAAGGATGGGTTCCAGCAGTATCGAATTGGCGAGCAGGATGTGCTGGTGATCACCGTGTGGCGCGAGCCAGAGCTTTCCGCCACGGTGATGGTCCGCCCCGACGGCAAGATCACATTGCCCTTGGTCAATGACGTGGACGCCGGCGGCCTGACCACCGACGAACTCAAGAACCTGCTGACGGAGAAACTTCGCCCGTTCGTGAATGTTCCGCAGGTCACGGTGGCGGTGCGGGAGATCAACAGCCGCAAAGTTTTTGTGATCGGCCAGGTAGGCCGCGAGGGATCGTACCGGATCAACAGCACGTCCACGGTCCTGCAGGTGATTGCCGAAGCCGGAGGGCTGCGCGATTTTGCCAATCGCAAAGGCATCTACGTGCTGCGCCATCAAAACGGCAGCCAGGTAAAACTGAGCTTCAACTACGACAAAGTGATCCGCGGCAAGGACGACAACATTCAACTGCGCCCGGGCGACACCATCGTGGTCCCCTGAGGAGAAGAACAGGAAAGGAATTTCCCATGAAACAAGCGCGTCACAACGCCTTCCGTATGCTGCTGGTTATCAGCTTGTTGGCACTGGTCTTTCCCTGGATGAAAGCAGCCGCGCAGGATGATCAAACGCCGCCGCCTCCTCCGCAGGAACAGCCAACGCCCGTAGACGTTACCGTGGCGAATGACAAAGACGCCCCGGCCCAGACGCCGGCGGACCAGGCCCCGGCCGAGGGGCCCAGCTTTGACAAAGCACCCATCAATCTGGCGACCGGCCAGACCCTGCGAGTGACCCGTTCTCCGTTGCGCTGGGGACACTTCTCCGTACTGTCTCTCAACGCGATGCAGGTCTACGACAGCAATTATCTGTTCCTGAAGAACAACCCGATTGCCGCACACGCGGGCGCGGTGCAAGGGCTGCTGGTGTTCGCCATCAAAACCGGGCGCACGAACTTCAGCGTGCAGTACCGTCCGCAAGTGTGGTTCTCAGGAGAGACCACACAGACGGACTACGCCAGTCACCTGGTGGACTTCCACGCGTCCCGGCGCCTCTCACAGGAATGGTCTCTGAACGTGAGCGACCAGTACCAGTGGTCGGCGGACAGGGGACGTCTCGACCAGATCGGCTTCACCGCTGATTACTCCACCAACAACATCAATCAGAACCCATTCCTGGCGCAGGGCCGGCGGGTGCTCTCCAACTTTGCGGACATCAGCCTTAACCACAATTTCAGCGCACACAATACCCTGGAATTTCGCGCGCGGCACCAGTACATCCAGCTTTCGGCCCTGCCTGGCGATGCCACCGCCCCGGACCCACTCACCGTCGCGACCCAAGAGCAGATTTTTGGCGGTGAAGTGGCCTGGAACCATGCCTGGCGGCGGGACAACTCAGTGGGCATCCGCTATGCCTATGACCGTGAGTATTTTCAGGACTTCACGGGCAGCGCCCAGTTTCACAGCGCGTTGTTCGGGTTCTCCCGGCGTCTGACTTCTTCTTTGCTGTTGCGGGTAACCGCCGGGCCTACTATGATGCAGCCGGCAACTCCGCTGGGAGCGGTCCTGGCGCCTGACCCTCAGTTCACTTATCAGGGATCAGCAGCCGTGTTCAAGACGTTCCGGCGCTCGGCCATGTCGGCCTCTTATTCGCGGAACAACGCTTTCACCGGCCAGATCAGCACCAATTTGAACGACCGCTTCGACGCCTCATACTCCCAGCGCTTCTTCCGGCGGCTTGACGTGATAGTTGGCGGGGCCTATATCCGGCAGGAACTTTCCGCGGGCGCGCACCTGATCGGCAAGTCCGGCTGGACCGAGATAGATTATCGCCTGACGCCATCGTGGTCGTTCTACACCACGTACAGTTACTTGACGCAAGGCGGAGGGCCGCTCTTGTTTGGACCGCGGCAGTTGATCACCTCCGGCATCCGCTGGTCGTGGAATGCGGGCCGCGAACCTTACGGACGCATGTGATCAAGAAATAGCTTAGCGCGCCAGAACCGGAGCACTCGCCTTGCACCCCAGGTCCTGCAGGCGACGTTCGGCAGCGGCGCCGGCACTATCCAGCGCGCGGCTGCGGGGTAAGTAAACGGCAAAGCGGTCAGACGCGCAGGCCAGACGATAGTCGCTGGCAATCTCCCGCAAGATGGACCCGCTGAACAGAGTCAGCCCGCGCCATTGCCTGGGCTGGCCGCCGCTGAGTCCAACAATTACGAAATCAAAGTCCTGTCGCTTCACTTCTTCCAGGACCGGTTGCGGCGACCAGCGCCGCGCGAGCTCCAGATAGTGGTTCACAGACGGGTCGAGCAATTCCGGTTTGGTGCCGTGCGCGCTTACGTAAGGGAAGTCAGAAAGCACGCGATGGCCGCGGACCATCTCCGCAAGTTCGCCGTAAGCGGCCGTGGGGCGCACGGTCATAGATACGCGCCAGGCTTCAAGGCTTACCGCGGTGCAGGCAAGCCACAGCAACAGAAGAGCAGCTTTTGCCGGAATCGGAACCGCATTCCAGCTCTCGGCCAGTTGATGAATAGCGAAGGGCGCCAGCATCGCCGAAAGCATCCACGCTTCCAGAAACGCGTTCACGTTGGCGCCGGGCGCCATGGCGGTATAAAACCCTGCCAGCCAGGCGAAGGCCAGATAGAGAAATAGAAACCCTCGGAGAGAGCGTTCTTTGGGAAACCACAGTGCACCCAAGAGACCCAGTGCGAGCAGGACAATTTGCCAGGGACAATGCAGCATGTCCGCTTTCAACAGTTGCACGGCGGCGACGAAGCTGAGGGGCGAATAGCGCGCCAGAAGTACTTCTTCTACAAAGGGCTCATGATGGAAAGCGAGCCAGCCGACGACCGCAACTCCCAGCGTTGCTCCTCCGGCGGCAAACTGCAGCACGTTGCGCAGGCGTCTGGTCCAGAGCAGCCAGACGACCGTCACAAACGGGAGCGCGATGAATGATTGTTTGAACGAAGCGGCCATGCCGCACAGCAAGCCGGCGACGATCATTCGTCGCCAGGATGCATCTTCCGTCGTCAGCAGATAGAAAGCGGCAACGCTGAAGAGAAGGGCCAGGAGGTCGGGGCGCACGGTGACATTCCAGTCCAGGAAATCGATTTGCGCCAGGACAAACGCGGCTGCCGACAAGGCAACCGCGCTGGTCAACCCTCGCTTTCGCGCCCAGCGATAGGACACGATGGGCAGAAGCAGAAAGCTGATCAGAACTACCACGCGGCCAAAAATCAGAAGGCCGTCAAACCCTGCGCTGGTGGAGCGGGCGACGGCCGACAAGCTCATGTAAAAAAGAGGGCCATACGGCGCAGGCGTGTAGGGCGAACTCTGCAAGGAGGGATAAACGCGCCCCGATTCCCTGCTCCACACAGCAGTCTGTACCACGGCGCCTTCCGGGAACGTGTTATCGCCGTGGAAAAAGAGCGACTGGCCGGCTTTGACCAACTGACAGACGCCCGCCAACAAGAGAGGCGCCAGCAAGATGAACGCGAAGAACTTGGGGGTAGAGATGAGTTGCGGCGGGTTTTCTTTGTTCATGGTTAGAACGCTGACGAATCTTTGTTGGATTCTGAAGCCGGATTTCGCAACCTGCTGAATATAGCATTTTGCTCGCCCTGGTTAGTTCCCATCCGACTCATGGCCCTAGACTCAAGCCGGTCTGCGGCGCCGACAGATAGCGCCCTCACGGAGTAGCGTGGCGGGGAGGAAAGGCCCTGATTCCGCGACTCGCCCATAAACTTGCCCCGGTGTGAAACAGTTTGCACACAAATCTGCGCGGCCTCATTAAAGCAGATTCAGTGAATCGGCTTGTTTGTGGATAGCTATCTTATTTTCAACAACTTAGATGGATATTAGTGTCCACTCAGTGGCTTCTGGATGGCACGCCGCTTGCCTTTACCAAGGGTGACGGTAGACCGCTCTACCCGAGAGTAAGCCTCTGCGTTACTTGGGCGAGGGACAGCTTCCTCGCCTTATTCCAAGAACCTGTTGGCAACAAATTGTTGGAAGGAACCATGGCGACAAAGACAGAATTCACCACCGGATTGGGCCTGCCTGGGCTCGAGCACTTCACCCCAAAGGACTACTTGCAATTATTGCAGCGCCGGAAGTGGCAGATTGTGCTGGCCGCTCTGGTCGTCGGGATTCTGGGGGCCCTCTTCGCCCGCTCCATGCCCAATGCCTACCGGGCCACCACGGTAATCATGGTTGATCCCCGCAAGGTCCCGGACAATATTGTGGCGCCCACCGTCTCGGCCAGCGTCGCTGACCGGTTTGCCACGCTGAAGCAGCAGATCTTCTCGTCCACCAATTTGACGGAAGTGATGGATGAAATGAAGCTCTACCCTTCGTTGCGCACCCGCAAAACGCCGGAAGAGCTGGTTCAACTGATGACCAAGAACATCGAGATCATCGTGGCGCCGCCCAGCGAGCGCGGTGAAGGCACGTTCAAGATTTCCTTCCAGAGCGGCAGCGCCAATGAGGCGGCGACAGTGGCTAACCGTCTGGCGTCGAGGTTCATCAACAACAACGTGAAGGCGCGGCAAAAAGAAGTCATCGGCACCGCCGAGTTCATTGACCGCGAACTCGAAGACGCGAAAAAAGATCTGCAGGCCAAGGAAGACAGCATCCGCGAAATCAAGAGCCGGTATATTGCTGACTTGCCGGAATCGCAAACTCTGCACGTCCAGGCCTTAAATTCCCTGCAATTGGACCTGCGCAATGAAGGCGACGCGATTTCGCGTGCCCAACAGCAAAAGCTTTTTTACCAGAGCCAGTTGCTGACCTCGCGCCCCGTGGTGGACTTGGACCGCAACGGCGAAGCGTCAGAGATTGTTCCTCTGCAGATTGAACTGGCCAAAGCCCAGAGCCAGTTGGACAACTTGAAAACGCGCTACGGGCAGGACCATCCCGACGTGGTCAAGAAGACCACGGAAGTAAAAGACCTGCAGCGCCGGATTCGCGAAGCCAAGGACGAAGGCTCCGATCGGCGGTCCACCAAGCCGGTCGTCAAGTCAGGCAACCCGGTGCTGGAGAGCCAGATTGCCGCCATTGATGAAGAAATCAAGTCGCGCACCAAGCGCCAGGCAGACATCCAGGGACAGATTGCTTATCACCAATCGAAACTCGAGCGCATCCCGGTACTGGAACAGCAATTGGCGTCAGTGAACCGCGATTACGAGAATGCGCGGGACCACTACAAGCTGCTGATGGACCGTAAGTTTTCCGCTGACATGTCCT
>JBGPLR010000067.1:0-10685 GCA_041486545.1 Terriglobia bacterium | reverse complement strand
GATTCACGAAGAAACGCGAGTCTTGGTCTCATGCAAAACAAGCAATCTCATCGAGAGCGAAATGGCGCTTCTCTAACACCCGAGGCGTCGATGCCTTCGTTTACCCTTGACACCGCCGTCGTTGTTATAGACAAGATGACAAACCTAAAAGTGCGTCGTGTTGCGGACCGTGCTACGTCGTTGGCGTAATGCAGATCAGTAGAAGTCGCTGCAACCCAAGAAGAACCCGCAGGTCTTGCACACCAGTTTGCAGCGCGATTCCTTCATTTTTGATCCGCACGTGGGGCAATAAGCGCCGGCATCGGCCGGCACGGTTTTCTGCGGCTCGCGGAGGGCAACAATAGGATCAAATTGCGGCTTGATGCTCATGGCCCAGGATTCCTGCTCATACGTTGGCGCGCAGGATGTCGCGAATCTCGCGGTTGATCCGGGCGCAATCGCGGCTGCCTTTGTCAATCAGCGAATTCCACTTGCGGGCGTTCTCATCCAGCTCCATCTGAGCCAGCAGATAGGACGCCTGCAAGATGGTTTCAATGGAATTGCTGAGGTCGTGTGCCAGGGCGCGCAACTTGGCGTTGATTTCGGCGGGAATCTTGGGCGTGGGGCCCGTAGCTGGCTGGCCATCCATATAGGACTTCTCCCGGTCGGCATTCAAACGGAACCAGCCAATCTTATGTCGGTGGGCCAACAGAAGCAACTTTCTTGTTCGAAGCCCGCTTGGCAACTTCCGTCTACATCAAGAGGCAATGGAAAGGTATGTGCATCGTGAAAACGCCCTGAAGCGACATGGCCTGGGACAGATTCTCGGGATCTTTCGACTTCGCGACGCCGTACTGCGCACCGCCGTCGTTGTTATAGACAAGATGACAATGCCTGGGTTGCGTGGTAAACCCGAAGAGCGTTTAGCGGAACGGAACACAGAACTACCGAAAACCTAAGCGTCATCCTTCCCAAACAAACGCGTCAAACCGCCTCTTGGTGTCAAAGCCCAGCTTGCGATACAGTTCCACGGCTTTGGCGTTGGCCTCAGTGACGGTAAGGCTCAAGGCGAAGAAGTTGCGGGCGCGGAGGTCCTGAGCGCACAAGCCAAGGAGCGATTCGCCAATCTTGCGTCCGCGATATTCCGGCAGAACGCAAACCTGGGTCACGTGGCCCACGTCATCGCGCACACGGGAGCAGAGCAGCAGGCCGGCAATGGACCGCGTTGGCTTGTGGATGGCGACGAAGGAACCGCCACCGTCAAAAGTGCCGCAGCCGGGAAAGCGCACAATGTTGTTGAGAAAGCGCAGCGACCCGTTCAGGCTGCGGTACTGGTCGTTGATCTCCGAGTCAATGTGCCCGCGGTAGGACGTGGTGATGACCGCGGCCGAAGGCTGGAAGTCGGCTTCCGACCAGCGGCGGTATTCAATGTCCGGAACCGGCGTGATGGGCGGACGAAATCCGTTGTTCAGCAGCAGCATCATGAACAGCCGGGGATATTGCTGGAAGCCCTCCGCCAGGAACGGCGCGCTGATCGCGCCGGATTCGTGGGGCAGAAGCTGGGCCTCAATGCGGCGCACGCCGGGCGAGCGCTGCAAGGTGGCGATGACGTGCTCGGCGAGGCGGCGCTCCACGGTGTCGCCTTCAATCTGGAGAGAGCCGTCAGCGTACAAGTCGCCGATGACGCCCTTGCTGCCTTCATACACAAAGAAAGCGTAGCCGCCGATGTGGTCGTTTTCCACGGCCGCATAGCCGGGCAGGATCTTGGAATCAATGTAGCGCAGGATCATCTCCGCCGACGGGCGGTAGTCCCAGGACATCATCTGCGCCCACAGCGTGGTCTCATGCTCCAGGAGCGGACGCAGGTGGTGGGAGCTGAAGTGTCTTAGGTCCAGGATTTCCACGCCGAAAGAGTGATGAGTCCCGTGATTTTCAATTGGGGTATGAAGGCCCATGAGAACTTTCCTGCCGGGCCCGCCTGGAGGCAAAAACCACAGCGCACAAAAAGTCTATCTCTGTACGAACCAATCCGCAATTACTGTATGTGCTTAGGAACCAAGGCAGTAGGAACCACCGGCATAACATATTTATTTTGCGCGCTGGTTCTCCCAGGGTTCACTTTGCGGTAGCGATCTGGAAGAACTCCAGTTGCTGCGGAGCAAAGACGCCGAGCGAGGTCACCTGACGGTCGCCGACCAGGGCGCGGACGGCGTCGCTATTGCCCTGTTTGGTCGCAACGATGTGAGGCGCTGCGGGTATGCCATCCTTGTCATAGTGCAAAGGGCGCTGGTTGCGGTAAAAGTTCAGCCCGTACTCCACGTCGCGCTTGACTTCCAGGACCACCAGCGGCCCGCCGGCAACGCCCAGAGATCGCAAGCGAGCGTCCAGCGGACGCGCGGACAACTTCTGATCCAGGAGCGGCGCAACGGCGGGATGCAGCACGAAGGTCATCCCCAGCACCAGGGGCAAAAGAGTCGCGAAGTGCAGCACCTGGAGTCCGCGCCAGCGGACCAGCAGGAGCACGGTGACGGCGATCAGGCCGGCGGAGAACGCGACGATGTTTACCGTGGCCTGCGGAATATTTTGATTCAGCAGCCGCAGGGTGCACAGAAACCCGCAGTGGACAGGTGGACGGACTACCAATATCCACGGAGCAAGCAACGCCGCACCCATAATGAACCCGCAGACCAGCGAATGCAGCATTTGCATGAGCCGTGAGACCTTCTGCAGGCGATGCAGGTACACGGCCGTCAGCAATGCGGCCGGAGGAATCGCCGGCAAAATGTAACCCGGCAGCTTGGAGCGGGAAATGCTGAAGAAGACAATCGGGATGAGTATCCACAAAAGCAGGAAGGAAGCCAGGCGGTCTTCTTCCGGCTGGGGACCAACGTCTTCTCCAGCGGCGCGGAGTTTCTTGATCCAATCACGCACGCCGCTCACTACCGCGGGCAACGCAAAGACCGTCCAAGGCAAGATGGCCAGCAGAAACACTGGGATGTAATACCAGAACGGCTGCGAATGGCGGTACAAGTCGCTGCCAAAGCGTTCCAGATTGTGTTCGATGAAGAAAGTATGGAAGAACTGCGGGACCTTATTCTGCACCGCAACATACCAGGGCAGGGCGATAGCAAAGAACAAAGCGAAGCCCGGCCACCACAGGGTACGAAAGAAAATTTTTCCATCGCGGCGCAGCACGGCGTAAGCTCCGACGATCAGCACGGCAAAGGCCGGGGCCACCGGCCCTTTGGCCAGCGCGCCCAGCGCCAGCAGCGCATAGAACGCCGCCAGCCAGAGCTTTTTCTCCGACTCATTCCAGGCCCACCAGGCCAGCATGGCCACACAAAGCGGAGCCGAGATAGCCATGTCCGTGGACGCGCCGCGGGCAAAGGCCAGCACGCCCACCATGGATGCGGAGATCAGCGCGGCGTCCAGTTCAGCGCCGGGGCGGAAGCGGCGCATGAAGAAGAAGATCGCCAGCACCAGCCCCGCGGCAAAAAATGCAGACGGCAGTCGGGCTGCCCAGTCCTGGACGCCATAGGCGCGGTAGGCGACCATCTCCATCCAGTAGAGCAGCACGGGTTTTTCCAGCCAGGGCGAGCCGTTCAGCGTGGGGACGATCCAGTCATGGCGGGTAAACATCTCGCGGCCAATCTGGGCGTAGCGCGGCTCGTCGGCGCCCAGCAGGCCGAAGGCGCCCAGGTTGAAGAAGAACAGGAACGCGCAGATGCCGGCGACCACGATCAGTTGCAGCACCATCAGCTTGGCGCTGACGGGCATAAGTCTATCTTCTCTTAGAGGCATGGGCCCACCACGAATGAGATCAGATTTTTTGCCCGGATCAGCAAATCAGTGACCAGCAATCAGCTCGGCGTTGTATTGGTTGCGGGCATTCTACTCCGCAGCTCAGCCAGGACGCGAACCACGGCAGCGGACAGGGGCCCTTCCGTGGAGAATCCGCTGGCGCATTCATGGCCGCCGCCGCCAAATTTTTCCGCCAGCTCGGCCACGTTGACCGCGCCCTTGCTGCGGATGCTGACGCGGACCCGGGTCTGCGCCATCTCGCGGAAGAACACGGCGACTTCAATCCCGGCGATGCCCAGGGCGTAATTCACCAGGCCTTCCGTGTCTTCGTCCAGCGCGCCGCAGTCGAGCATGTCCTGGCGGGTCACGGACATCCAGGTCACAGGGCCCTCTTGGTGCATGTCCCTGAGGGCCACGCCGAGCAAACGCATTTTGGAAATGGGGCTGGTGAAATACACGCTCTGGGCGATGTGCGAAGGATCAGCGCCATGTTCCACCAGGCAGCGCGCCAGCTCAAAAGTGTGCGCGTTGGTGGCTGAGTAGCTGAACGCGCCGGTGTCTGTGAGCACCGCCGTGTACAGGCAGGTGGCGATCTCCGGAGTCACGCAGACGCGGGCCGCGAGCGCCAGTTGGAACACCATTTCGGCGACGGCGCAGGCGCGCGGGTCAATCCAGTTGATGTCAGCGAAGGCCTTGGAAGTGGTGTGATGATCTATGTTGATCTGAAAATAGTTCTCCAGGCCATGGAGACGCGTGCGCTGCACGCTGTCACATTCCAGGATGATGGCCGCGTCAAACTTTCCGGTGACTTCCGGCGAATGCGTGATGGTTTGCGAAAACGGCAAAGGCTGATAGATCACGGGAACGCCGTCGCGAAGCACGATCTCCGCGGTCTTACCCATCTTGCGCAAGACCTGGCCCATCGCCAGCGCCGAGCCGACGGCGTCGCCGTCAGGCCGGGCGTGCGAAGTCACCAAAAACTGACTGCCTTGCTCAATCCTTTGTAAGACCTGTTCGAGCTGGTCCATCGCTCCCTTGTGTTTCGTTCAAATGTCCTGCGTTTTGATGCCGTGCGTTCTGATGTCGTGCGTTTCTGATGTAGCGTGTTCTGACGCCGCGAGTTCTGTTTGCGGTTTGCTATTTCTTGCGCTTCTTGATTCTTCCCAGCAGCTCATCAATCCGGCCGCCGTAAACCTGCGAGCGGTCCAGCATGAAGACCAAATCCGGCACATGCCGCTTCCCCAGGCGTTCCATCAACTCATGGCGGATATAGCCCTTGGCCGCGGTGATGGCCTGGAGGGTCTCTTCGCTCTCCTGCTCGTCGCCTTCCACCTGGAGAAAGATGCGCGCGCTTTTCCCGCCCGGCATCATGACCACTTCGCTCACGGTACACAGCGCGATGCGCGGGTCGCCCAGGTCGCCTTCAATGATGACGCCAATCTCATCCTTGAGCGCCTCAACCATCCGCCCGCGATGATATTGTCTAGCCCTCTGCTCCGGCATTTTTTGGCCTGCAAAAAACTTATGAGGATAACAGGAAACATGCACGGAAGGAATAGGGTGTTCTGAGATCGGGTGATCCGGTGATCGCGCGTGATCGGGTGATCTGAGAGCGCAACCATGTTCAACTTGTTCCCTTTGCCAGATTGCAGGTTGCTCCGATCAGCAGTTCATGGTGAGAACTCACTGAAGCGGTATGGCGGAGGACGCACCTTCGGGGTCCTTCGACTTGCCCTGACTCCCTTCGGTCGCTCGGGCTCGCTCAGGATGACACAGCTTAAAGTGAGCGCAAGCAGCGTCGCTACGTTCAGATGACAAGGCTATGCGTGCTTGGCAAACCAGCTAGAGACTTGCAGGTCGGGTTCGGAATGGAATGAATCACAGTGCGGTCCCCCCCGATCACCCGATCACCGGATCACGCGCGATCATCCGATTTCTGTGCTCTCCCCGATTTCGACGTAGTCCAAGAACGAATCCACCACCTCCGCCCCATTGTTGTTGGCCAGACGGACGGCCATTTGCTCTACATTGCGCATGAGGCCTTCCAGGTAATCGCGCGATCCGGAGATGCTGACCACGCCCAGGGTGGCGCGCTGCCAGAGGTCGGTGACGTCAATCTCCGCTACAGACACGTTGAAGGCGTTGCGCAGGCGGTCTTTCAAGCTGCGCACCACCTGGCGCTTGTCCTTGAGCGAGTGCGCAGCTTCTATGCGGATTTCCAGCGTGAGGTAGGCGATGGGCATGAAAAAGCAACCAGCAAATAGCAACTGGCAACTAGCGAACCAAAATCTTACCGCGGATTCGCGCGGATGAACGCGGATTTTCAAAGCCAGCACTCAGCATTCAGCAGTCAGCATTCCGTCCTTGAAAACTTTAGCGTTCAGGAACCAGCGAATGACCGCCAAAGGACAGGCGGGGCGATCCTCAGATGTCTTCATTCGATCACCCGATCACGCGCGATCACCCGATCACCCGATTTGTTCGGCTTCGCTCTCTGACCTCTTCTGAAGTGAGGCCGTAAATCGGCGGGGTGGGAATGCCGAGCAGCCCGAGGTACGTATAGATCTGCGCCCGATGATGCACTTCATGCTCCACCATGGCGCGGAGCCATTTCCATACAGTAATGGTCGTGCCGCCGGGGGTAACGCACTTCTTCTGCAGGTCGTCGGCGGTGAGGCGGCTGAAGATTTCCACCGACTCGGCGTGCAGCCGGTCGAAGAATGCCAGCACGTTCTGGGGTCCGTCGGCCAGTTCCCTGCCGTGGCCGGGATAGCGGCTGGGCTTGAGTTGGACGTTTTCCGCGTACATGAAGCGTTCAATCGTGGCCAGGTGGCGGATGATGTCGGCAAAGGTGAACTTGCCCGGGCGCGGCGTCCAGTCAAACTGGGCTTCATCCAGTGGGATGCAGGCGATGACTTTCTGCGTTCGCTGCCGGACTTTTTGCCAGTAATCGTTGTCCCAGTAATCGTTGTCCCGGAGGGCTTGGTGCAGGTCGCCCGGGGATTCGCGGGTGTTGTTGATCTCCATACATGCTCCGCGATATTGGATTCATCACAGATACTTCAGGCTCTTAAATTTGTCGTAGCCGGCTTTGGTCAGCCGCGCGAGCTCGGCGAACAGGCGTTCGTCCATTGCGGTGAAATTGAAGCAGGCCTTGCCCTGCATGCGCTTCTTAAGCTCGGGAGAGATGCCCTTCAGCAGCTCAGGGCACCCATACACCGGCATCAGGTGGAAGCTCACATAGTTCTTGCCCGCACGCACGGCGGCAAAAAACACGGGCCGGCCTTTGTATCTGGGTTCGTGGGATTCAAGATAGTAGTACAGACGGTTGGGAGTCTTTGCGGCCAGCCTGCCTTCGTACGGCGTGAGCAGTTCGCGGAGGGAGGTGAAGACGGCGTCGTGGTTGGTGGATTTTGCCGCAGGCTTTTTGCTGGAGGATTTGCTCTTGGTTTTCTTCTTGGCAACCATAAAGATATTTGTTGTCCTCCACAATGACTTTTGAGCGGCCTGGACGGCTACAGGGGCTGAAGCCCGATTCATGATATGCGAGTTTCGGCACGGCTGGAAGCCTTGTCCTGATACCTGCAGCGGCTAAAGCCAGGGCGCCGCGGTCTCGTTGAAACGCCCTGAAGCTGCATGTCAAAGGACAGTTTGTCGGGGTCCTTCGGAGCTCCCTCGACTGCGCTCGGGATTTCGCCTGCGGGCTCAAACGCCCGCAACCCGGCTCAACTTCGACTCATCCTCAGTCGCGATGCTCCTTCGGGTTCGCTCAGGATGACAGACTCCAAAGAGGATTGCTCCCCAAACACTTTATCGTGAGGGATGAAAAACAGACAATGTCGAGAGAAATAAAACGGTAGGTTCACTAGAGGCTGATGAACAGTGGCTTCGGTAAAGGATGATGGTCAACCAGCTACAGCAGCGACTGGCTTCCGAAGCGCTCAAATCCCGCCTGGGCCAGGCGGCCCAGTTCATCGAAACAATCCTGCTCCATAACGGTGAAGTTGAAACAGGATTGTCCCTGCAAATGCTTCTTTAGCGTGGGCGATACGCTCAGCGCCAGGTCAGGAAACATGTACAGCGGCGTGAGATAAAAGCTGACGTAATTCTTTTTGGTCTTGGCTGCGGCAAACAGCAGGCGGCGGCCGTTCATGCTGGCGGAGCGAGTTTCCAGATAGCAGTTGCCCGGCTTGTCCGTCTTGATGGCCAGCTTGCCTTCGTAGGTCTTCAGAATACTGCGCAGCGCGGCAAAAATCGGCCCATAGTTGCCGGCGCCGTTGGAGGACGCGGGTTTGTCGAGTTTCTTGTCGGTTGCCACGCTGTTTTAAGTATAGTCCTTTTAAGGGCACATTCCCGGGCAATCGCCTTTGCTAAGGTTTACTGCTTTGTGGCCGGCGGATTGGCTTCACATTCCTACAAGGCAGGATCTCATGCCTGCCAAACAAAAAGGGAGCGGATGAACCGCTCCCAAATTCTTTTTCCATGAAGACAATCAGTCGCGATCTCATTCATCGTGGGCGTTGTCGGGCAGGGACATCATGTACTGGACCAGATCAGTCTTGTCCTGGCTGCTTAACCCCAGGTTCAGACAGCTGTCATAGTGGTTCACCACGTCGTTCAACGTGGCGAAACGGCCGTCGTGATAGAAGCCGCCTTGGGTGTGGGTCCACAGGCCGTTGAGCGGCGTGGTGCGATAGCGCCTGTCAGGAGCGCGGTTGGACTGGAAGTCGTCAGTGCAGACTTCGGCGGGCGTGTGCATGTTCCATCCGGGCTCAGTCATGACGGGTTCCACGTGGCAAGTGCTGCACGTGGCCTTGCCATCGAACAAGGCTTTGCCGCGCTGGGCCGCTGCCTGATCAAAGCTGCCGCGCGGAGGAGCCGGCGCGGGAATCGCCAACTGGTAGAAGTGCAAGGCCGGCAGCTTGGCGGTGATCAGATCAGGGGTGTTGCGGACGCTATCAAAGCCCGCCTTGGCCGCCACCGGGAACTGAGCGGCGTCTTTGAGGCGAGGATCATAGAACGTGCCCTTGCCGTGCATCTCCAGGTTGGCGACGAACGCGTTCCAGTGGGTGACCGATCCCCAGCCAGTGGAAGTATGCAGGTTGACTCCGGCCAGACCAAACGCCGGCGGGATGAGCACCGAGGCGCTCTTGCCGTCAGGACGGAAGGCTTTGCCGTCCAAAGCGAGGGCGGCATCAAAGCGTCCCGGTCCCCAGCTGTTGAAAACTTTGCGGACGGTGTCCTGATCAGTGCCCAGCAGGTCAGCAAAGGGCTGCACGCTGGGAGAAAGCGCGACGATGGCGCCGACGTTGAGATCGCGATTGGCCCAGCCGTCCAAACGGTGGCCGATTCCGGGAGCGAAAGCGTTGTCCACGGTGGAATGGCAGAGGGCGCACTGGATGCCAACCGCCTTCAGCGAACCGTCAGGATTGAAGAAGCCGGTCACGCCGAGCACGGCATTGAGTTTGAGCAAGGCCAGCGTGGTGGCCGGATCATTCAGGTCCACTTTGCCGGCTTTGATCAGCGCGACCAATGAAGCAGGCAGCGCGTCCTGATCAACTTTGAGACCCACAGCCAGCGCAGTTGCCGGAGAAACGCCGGGACCTACGCCGCCAAACTTGGCGCCTTCAATGGCTTTGTGCAGGCCCAGGGCGCCGCCCCAGAAATCCTGGTCGCCAAAAGTGTCAAAGCGAAAGACCTGGCGGCCTTGTTCCACCAGCCGGTGGCTGCTCTGGCTGATGGCGGCATCAAACGGAGCGGGAGAGGGTTGGGATTTTTGCTGCGCGTACAACGACGCAAAAATGAGAGCGCATACTACAAGAGCCAGGGGGATTCTAAGCGTCTTCACTGCTTTCTCCTTGTGGGAACAGGCCAGCATTTCCCTTGTTGATCTCGCGACGGAAGGCTGAGAGTTTTTGGTCAGAAATCCCCACCAAGCCAGCGTAAAGAGATTCCCGCGCCGGAACAGGTCAAAACCGCTCACTACAGCTTTGCTGGTGAAGAAACTCCGCAGAGCCCTCGCCAAAACTATGGAGTGGGCAGGCGGTTTTTGGTTTCATTCGAATGCTTAAATAAATCGTGAAACGATGTACTCAGTGCGTCTCTGCAGGCTGGAAATCACGTCGCGGATGGGTATTGATGATGCGGTCAAACGCTGGCTGCCGAAGACGTTCGCGATGGATGCTGAAACGCGGAGAAACGCGCCGCCAGACAAAGTGTCTTTGGTTTCTGTCGCTTCGCTCCAAACCGCCGATTGATCTGGCTGGCGGGGCGACATCCTTCCGCGCTTGATGCGCGCGGTTCGGCGGCAAACGGGCCTCACCGCGAACGCTACCTGGGTCGCAGCAACCTGGTCAGTTCGCGCTTGGGGACGGTCTCCAACCGCGCCAGCAAGGCTTCATCAATGCCGAGATTGGCTTCGCGCAGGGCGCTGGCCGGGTCGCTGACAAACCAGATCGCGTTAACTCTGCAGCGGGTGACCCACTCGTGCACTGCGTACTCGTACTTGGCAAGGTCCTTGAGCACGGCTTTCTCTCGCTTTGATCTTTGATCAGAGTTGTGGGGCATGGTCCCCCGCTCTTTCTTCCGTCTGTCAATGATTAGGACACGGGCTGTGAACCTTGCAGAACGAATTTTTGTGTCGCTACGCTCCACACCGCCAAAGAGTCTTGGAAGCGCTTGCGATCCCCTCAGCACAAATAACAGCGGGGCTCAGCGCGCAAGCCGGCTTCGCCCCGTTGGTTCTGGTCGCTTCGCGACAAACCGCCAGCGATGCGCGTCCTAGATGCGCTGCTCCTGCGTTTGATACGAGACGCTTCGGCGCGCGAGCCGGCCTCGCGTCATGATTCTCGCCGCTACGAGATGGAATAAACAAAAAGGCCGCCCGGCAACGGGACGGCCTTTTC
>JBGPLR010000066.1:0-10829 GCA_041486545.1 Terriglobia bacterium | reverse complement strand
TCGGCGCGGCGTTGCAGCACAATATCCACCTGCGACCAAGCGGCCTTCACCGCTTCTTTTTTGGTCACCAGCTGGTTCTTGGTGCTGATGTAGCTGCCAAAGCAGGCCAGCAGCAGCACAACAATGATGACGATTACGATGAGCGCTTTCATTTTCTTCTCCTCCGTCCACGTAGGGCGATTCTAACGTACAAGGGTTACAGGGCGTCCACGGCTTGAATCACCTTGTCAATTCCGTCCATGTACTTGGCAAAACCGCTGTGTGCATCGATCTCGTTCTCGGGCGCCTTGTGCGCGCGAGCTTCCAGCAGTTGCAGGAAAATGCCGGGATCAAACTTAATGCGCTCCGCCAGCTTCTTGATGCTGTCAGCTTTATGGGCTGCGGGCTGTTCGCCCATCACGATCAATGCGTGGCGCAAGAGCGTACCAAAAGTGGTCACTGAATCCAGCATCAACTTGCGGACCCGAGCGTTGTCCCCGGCGACCATGACATACATTTGGCGCAAGGTAAGAAACTTGGTACGCAAATCATGCTCCACCTGGATGCGATGCAGATTCATGGGAACCTGCAGAGTGCGGAACATGTCTTCGCCATAAAAGATGCGGTGACGCTGGCAGATGTCATAGAGCTCAATGGCAAAAATGTCGGCGGCGCGTTCCAGCTCCGTGCGCGCAAACACCAGGGGAGCGGGGAATTTCTTCTTGGTCCACCAGTGGATGGCCGGCGCCAGCGTTTCCAGCGTCGCGGCGGAAAGCTCGCGCACAATGCAGAGCAGGTTGATGTCTGAGAAATCGGCGTGGAAATCCGCTGATGCGGCTGAGCCGAACAGCGTCACGCACTCCAGGTTCGCACCGGCCGCCTGTTTGAGCCGCTCCACAAGTTCCGTTATGTGTTTTTCTGCTTCCATAAGATTTCTCCGCGCGGCAGCTACCAGTCGCCGCTCGCGCCGCCTCCTCCGGAACTGCCTCCGCCAAATCCGCCGAACCCGCCACCGCCACCGAAGCCGCCGCCACCGCCCCAACTGCCTCCGCTGCTGCGTCCTCCTCCGCCGGAAAACATCAGCAGGATATTCAAGATGAAGCCCAGTATGTTCAACAAGCCGCCAA
This sequence comes from Terriglobia bacterium, assembly GCA_041486545.1. Classification (GTDB taxonomy): domain Bacteria; phylum Acidobacteriota; class Terriglobia; order Terriglobales; family Acidobacteriaceae; genus Angelobacter. Next base: position 9,723 of record JBGPLR010000066.1, on the reverse strand, counting down.
AGCCAAACATAGCAAGCACCAGAGCCAGGCCGACCACTCCTGCAACGATGATTAAGAGAATCGCGCCACCGGAAATCGGCTTGCTTTCGGCGCCAGGGTACGGAGTGCCGCCAGAATCCTTTGGCGGGGTGGGCGCTTCTGCGCCTTCGAGCTGGACTTTTGCGTCGGCGGCGATGACCTCCGCCATGCGGCGAGTCATCAACAGCAGAGCGGGTCCGTACTGCTGCTGCTGGAGCAGGGGAACAGCCTCACGGGCAAAACCGCCAACTTTACCGTCCGGCAGGATGGGCTCCAGCCCGTAGCCGACCTCGATGCGTCGCTTGCGATCGCCTATGGCCAGAAGGATCAGCACGCCGCGATTGCTGGCCTTCGATCCGATCCCCCACTCTTTGTAGAGACTGGACGCGTAGCTTTCAATGTCTCCGCCGTCCAGCGACTTGATGATGACCACCGCGATCTGGGCTTTAGTTTTCTGCTCAAGCTCTTCGCAGAGGGTACGAATGGCATCAGACGAGTAGCGGTCCATCACGCCGGCAAAATCGTTGACGTATCCCGTAGGCTTGAGCTGCTTAATGGGTTCGGCGCGCAGCGCGGAACTCAGGCAGGCCACCGCCAGAATCCATACCGCCGCCTGCCAGATCTTGTTGGAAACCATTCTTCAACATTATAAGCAGAAGGCTGCGATTACCGATTGGTAATAAGAGCTTGTGATAAACTCCGCCGCTATGTGGACCAGAATCATTGCGCTGCTTCTGCTGCTGAGTGTTCCACTGTTGGCCAGCGACGAGTTTACGTTGTACGACCTCTTGACGCCGGAGAGCCACCAGTTCGCCATCAGCTATGACGTGACCCAGGACCGCGAAGGTGCGGAGTTCTTTCTCAACCCCATCCGGCCTGGTTCGGTGGCGACCAAGGAACGCGTGATCGAGCGCAGCACCGGCAAAGAACTGAAGTTTGAACCGGTCACCGGCAAAGCCGCGAAAGCGGCGGGACTGGTCTCCGCACAAACGCCGGACAGCGCTGAGTTCATCAAAGTCCGTCTGCCCGGGCCGATGCCCAAGGGCGGCGAGACCCGCATTCGCATCTTCAAGACGTACACTGACGCTGCTTCCTATTACCTGAAAGACGGCCAACTGGTGTTCGAGCGGCCGCTGGGCATCAAGCGCAACGTGGTTGTGCTGCCCAAAGGATGGGAAGTGGTGGAGTCCGCGTCGCCGGCGATGGTCTCCACCGACGCAGACGGCCGCCTCCGCCTCAGCTTTCTCAATGATCGCGATGACCAGCTTCCGGTAAGGATCGTCGCCCGGAGACTGCCATGAAAAAGCTGGCGATCATCGTGCTTGCGTTGGCCGCGCTGTCTCTTCAGGCCCAGGACGAAGCCTTTCATCGCGCCGAGCAGGACCGCGTGATCACTTACTGGCTTCTCGATCCGGCCACGCACCAGTTCCGCTTCTCGCATGACTTCACCGTGACTCGGGTCGGGCAGAAGTATGTCCACAGCTTTGTGCGCAAAGGAAGCGTGGTCTCGCCGGACGCCAAGATGAGCGACGTGGATCGCGGCAAGCAGCTCAAGACCTACAACGTCAGCGGCAAAGAGGTAAACGCCCTCGATTACTATCCGGACAAAGTTGATCCCGAATCGGTAGCGGTGCAGGGCGACCTGGAGCATCCTATCGCGGAAGGCCAATCCGCGCGAATTCGCGCACAGGAAACGTACACGGATCCCGTGAGCTATACGTTGAAAGACGGTGAGCTGGTCTGGGCGCGAACGCTGGGCCGTCCAGTGAACTATGTGATACTGCCAGCGGGATGGATGCTGACGTCGGTGAACACTCCGGCGGTGATCTCACTGGACGAAGAAGGCCGGGTCAAGTTGCGTTTTACCAACACCCGCAACGGCGATCTGGCTATCGTGATCAAAGCGCGCAAACGTCCGGCGACAACGGAAAAGAAAGAGCCGGCGAAATAAAGAGCGGCGTTGGACTTCATTTCCGCCGCTGCCGCGCGACTTCATACATCACCACGGCTGCCGCCACTGACACGTTGAGCGACGGCACTTTTCCCAGCATCGGAATGGAAACCAGGAAGTCGCACTTCTTGCGCACCTGCTCGTGCAGCCCGTGGCCTTCCGCGCCCAGAACCAGCGCGCAGTCCATCTTGTAGTCAAGTTGGTCGTAAAGCTGTCCTCCGCGTTCGTCCAGGCCCACGGTCCAGATGTTGCGCTCCTTCAGTTCTTCCACGGCGCGCCCGATGTTGGTGACCTTGGCGATGGGCAGATACTCGGTAGCTCCGGAAGAAGCCTTGACCACCGTAGGCGTCACGCCGACCGCGCGCCGTTCGGGCAAGACGACGCCGTCCGCGCCCGCGCCTTCCGCCGTGCGGATGATCGCTCCCAGATTGTGCGGGTCTTCAATGCCGTCGAGCACCAGCAGAAAAGAATACTGGCCGCGTTTGTGGGCCAGCAGGTCTTCCACGTCGATGTAACGCTTTTCCGCGGTGACGGCCACCACGCCTTGATGACTGGCAACCTTGGCCAGCCGCGTCAGTTGGTCGCGCGGCAAGGTGCGGACCGGAACGCCCGCACTGCGGCACAATTGCGTGATCTTCTGGATGCGCGCGTCGCCGCGGCCAGGCGCCACGGCCACGTATTCAAAGCCGCGTCCGCGTGCTAACAGCGCTTCTTCCACCGCGTGGATACCGAAAATGATCTGCATGAGAACGGCCCTTGGCCATTAGCTTATAGCACAAGGTGCGGCCAGCGGCGTTCCAACACACGGGCCAGCCCCAGCGCCGTTAGCGCCACCAGAATGCCACCGATAACATCGCTGAGGTAGTGGTAGCCGTCATAAACCGAACTGATGCAGATCAGAACCAGAAAGGGAAGCAGAGCCAGTCCAGCTTTGCGAGCGTGACGCCAGGCAAAAACCACGCACAACACGGCCAGTGCCACGTGGCTGCTGGGGAAAGCGTTGCCATGGACGCCCGCATGACGTTGCACCAGGCCAACTAGCCAGGTAAATGCGCCGCCGTGTGCCGTCACGCTGGTGGAACCTGCTGCATGCAATGGCGATTGCGTGGGAAACAGGAGGTAGACCAGAAACGCCATCGCATACATCACAACAGATGTCAGCATCAGCTCGCGAAACAGAGTTTTGTCCTTGCGGGAATAAAGCAAGCCGCCGGCCACGGGGAACATCGGGTAATAGGAAAAATAGCCGGCGTCCAGGACTTCCGAGAGCCAGGGCGAGCGAAAGCGGGCGATCCACAGGTTGGGCGGGACGCCGAAGGCGTTCTCTTCCATGCGGACCAAAGCGTCATTGTGCCAGTGAGGCGAAATGGCAAGAGCGAAACGCGCCACTTCTTCGAAGGAAAAGATGAACATCGCCAGCGGATACCAGTCATGCAGGAAGCGGACCATCGCGAACCGCTCACGCCACATTGCCAGCAGCGTGATTGCCACGGCGATAAGGCCGTGCGTCAAAAAGATCAGAACTGCTGCCCGCGGAGGGCGCCGGAGCACGGCGAGCAGCGCCATGCCCAGCAGATAGGCCAGGCACATCCAATCCACGCTATTCAAGTGAAGCCGGCTCAAGGCCGGGAGCCGTCGAGTTGAGATGGGGGAGGACAAAATGGTCTCTAATTTTGTTTGCTGAATACGCGGTTTGTACAATACACCTTGAAAAGCAATCCTCGTTGCGAATCGCGAGCAACGAAATCCCAAAGAATCCAAAGAATCTTAATGACGGTCCGCAAAGCTAAGCCGGGCGAATTCAAGCAGCTTGAGTCCAAAGCCCGGCCTATTGTCCTTTCAATTGCCGGGTTTGACCCTTCATCCGGCGCCGGGATCACCGCGGACATCAAGACCATGGCCGCGCACAAGTGCTACGGCGTGGCCTGCATTACCGCGCTGACCGTCCAGTCCACGCGCGGCGTTGTCCGCGTGGAACCCGTGGAAGGCCGGATGATCACGGAAACCCTGGATGAACTGGCCACGGACTTAAACATTGCGGCGGTGAAAATCGGCATGCTGGGATCGGCGGAAGCGGCCAGGGCGGTGGCGGGATTTCTGAAGCGCCACCGGATACGCCACGTGGTGCTCGATCCCATCATCAAGTCGTCCTCCGGCATGGATTTGGTCTCAAAGGAAGGGCTGCTGGTGTTGCAAGACCGCCTGCTGTCGCTGGCCACGGTGATCACTCCCAACATCGCTGAAGCGACGTTGCTCACCCGCCTCACCGTCAGTAGCGCGGACGAAATGGAGGCTGCGGCGCTGCGGTTGCATCAGTTGGGCGCGCGCCACGTCATCATTACCGGAGGCCATCTCGATCCTCCCGTGGACCTGGTCAGCCCGGAGCCAGGCGCGCACGCGATTTTCATCTCCGGCGCAAAGATTGCCGCTTCGTCCACGCACGGCACAGGGTGTGCCTTCTCGACTTCGCTGGCCTGCAATCTTGCCTTGGGCAAACAGCTCGTAGATGCCGCCCGGGCGGCTAAGCGCTACGTTGAATCCGCGCTGCGACACCCACCAGCCGTTGGCAAAGGCGTGGGACCGATCGTATAGATTGCCAAAAATGCCAGCATTGCCAAAAATCGCCGGAGTTGAAAACGAGAAAAACCCAACACCCTTGAAACACGGAGGAAAGGAGGAAACAGAGGAACAAAGCAAAACGTCAGGGCTGGATTGCAAGCAATATCCTCCGCTGCCTCCGTTCCTCCGCGTTTCAAAGGTTTTGGTTTTCAGTTTGGTTTTGATTTTCAATTTCGGCGATTTTTGGCAATGCTGGCAATCGGGAATTGCCGTTGGGTTCTTTGAGGGGTCAACGAAAAAAGGCGGCCCCATGCGTGGCCGCCTTTTTCTTTCGGGGGAGAAGCTATTTATTCTTCAACAGAATTCCTGCAACGAACAGCGCAACAGCGGCCAGGAGCCACTCGATGCGCCAAAGTTGTACGGCCTGCCAATCGAGCAGGGTAGTGGCGGTAAAGAAGAAGCCGGTAAACAATGCGGCGATGACGCAGACAGATCCCACGATGAGCGCGACCAGCGAGGCAGTGGTCTGTCCCAGGGCATCGCGCAACCAGATCAGGTCATACCAGGGATGGGCGGCAGGTTCGGCGGACTCTGGCGGAGTCCAGTTTCGTACTGCGCCGCAGGCGTGGCAGAACCTGGCATCGGCGACCAACTCCGCGTTGCAGTTCGCGCAAGCGTCGGGGGCGATGTCCGGTGCTTGCTCTGCTTCCGTCCGCGGAGGAATGACCGGCTTCCAGAACTCCTGCCGTTCGTCGATATTAGGCGCCGCTTGGGCCATAAAAGGAAACCTGCTTGCCTAAGATAAGCAAGAGGCATTCCACTTGCCAAATACACACCGGTGTAAGTATTTGATAATAAATGCCTTGATATGGCGCTGGCGGACACCACCCCGGAACTAGGGAAAGAATTACGTTGTAAAAGCTTCTGGCGGCACCACTTAGTACCGCATCGGCATGCGGATGACCTTGGGATTCTCCCTGGCCTTGCTCCAGAAGCCAAGCAATACCAGGTCGGCGTCAGAAAAGCTGATGTCGTCCGGGCGGGGATTGCCGTCGTTGAAGATATGCTCGTCGAGCAGGCCGTGCAATTCAGCAACTGAGATGCGCAGGAAGCTGGCGGCTTCCGCTTCGGTATAAAACTCTTTCATCGGGTTGAGCGGTCTGGTCATGGTTCTCCGTATCCCCATTTTGAGGAATGCGGGGGAGTTACCCAAATCTTTTACCTCTTCAGCCCCGATCGAGAAATCAGGTAAACTTCCCGATAGCCTCCCAATGAGACCTTACCGTTCCCCCCTTCTGAGAGCCCTTGGTAACCTAAGGTTGCTGCTGTTTGTGGTTACTGTCTTAAGAGTAACCCCTGCCTTGGGACTGGTTCAGTCCCCAAGACCCGATTATGACGCTTTGACCAGAAGCGGCTTTGAGCATTTCTACAGCCTGGAATACGACCAGGCGATCCGCGATTTCAAACAGGCCCTGGAAGCCCGTTCTGACGATGCCAAAGCCATGAACCACCTCCTGGAAGCCGTTCTTTTCCAGCAGTTGCACAAGTACAACGCCCTGGATACGCGGCTTTACGCCAAGCAGGGTTTTGTAACTAGTAAACAGGTTCCGGTGGATGCCGCCACCAAAAAGCAGATTCTGGACCTGGCGGACCGGTGCATGGAGGCCTCAGAGAAGCGCCTTAGATCGAACCCTAAGGACGTTGAGGCCCTATACAACCGGGGCGTCACCGAAGGGATGCGTGCCACGTACCTGGTCATCGTCGAGCACTCCTGGTTTTCTGCTCTGCGCTATGCCTTGTCCGCGCGCCATGACCACGAAGAAGTCCTGAGGCTCAAGCCCAGCTACACTGACGCCAAGACCGTGGTGGGAGCGCACAACTTCGTCGTCGGCAGCCTTTCCTTGCCGGTGCGGGCCATGGCCGGAGTTGCCGGCATCCGTGGCGACAGGAAAAAAGGCCTGGAAATGCTGGCCGAAGCCGCCCACGCCGGGGGCGAAACCAGCAGCGACGCGCGCGTCGCCCTGTCGCTATTTCTGCGCCGGGAAGACCGGCTCCAGGACTCGCTGGAAGTGGTCCGGTCGCTTACCCGCGATCATCCGCGCAATTTCCTGTTTGCCCTGGAAGAAGACAACCTTTTGCGCGACCTGGGCCGCAATCCAGAGGCGCTTGGCAAGCTGCGTAAGCTCATAAGCGATTGCAAACAAAGCATATATCCGAACGCCCACCTCGAGCTGGCGGAGTACTCGCTGGGCGAAACGCTGCGCGCTCTGGGCCAGTTGCCGGAAGCTCGGGAGGCGTATCAGAGGGCGGCTTCAACCGGTGGCGACACCAACTACCGCCAGAAAGCATTGCTGGGATGGGGCGAGGTGGCCGATCTGCAGGCCAAGCGCCAGGAAGCCCAAACCCAATATCGTGCGGCCATCGCCCTCGACTCCTCCACCGAAGAATCTGACGCCGCGCGCAAATATCTGCAGAAACCGTATACCGGGCGGTGAAACTTTGGGACTTACGTCTTCGTATCTCTTATCGAGGGTAGGCAATTAGCAATTGGCAAATGGCAGTTAGCCAAGACCAGGGTCCGGGTTGCGTCGGCTAGTTGCTAGTTGCCAATTGCTAACTGCTCATCGCGAGAAACGCGGCGGAAGGTGTGCTGATGGGCATGTTCCGAGCTCTTGCAAAAGGAGATGATATGTATTGCAACTACTGCGGCAAAGTGATTCAGGACGACGCGGCCCTGTGCGCATACTGCGGCAAGCGTGCAGGCGGAATGGTTGCCCGCAAGCGGCTGGCGCGTCCGCGCGAGGGACGCAAGGTTGCCGGCGTCTGCAAAGGTTTCGCCGAATACTTTGACTTGGACGTGTCATTGATCCGCATCGTGTGGCTGGTCTGCATTCTGTCCGGCATTGGCTGCGTTGCTTACATCGTGGCCTGGATCGTGATGCCGGAAGAGCCGTTGATGCTGACCGCGCCGCAAACCCAGATGCAGAAGGCAGGAAATCAGTAACGACTTGCTGGGCAGTGAGCGACAGGCTTGGCCCCAACCGTTGCGCTCTTCAGCGCCCACCGCACAGGTTTGCGGATTGCTCCGTAATTTGTCCCAAAGACTGATCTTCGGTTCATCCCATTTGCCATTTTGCCGATTGCTCCAGCAAACTAAACGTACGGAGCAACGCGATTGATCATTCGTCCCGCTAAAAACATTCTCGGCTCCATCCGCATGCCGGGTGATAAGTCCATTTCCCATCGTTATGCCATGCTGGCGTCCATCGCCCAGGGAACCACGCGTCTGGAAAACTTTTCCACTGGGGCTGACTGCGCCAGTACGCTGAGCTGCGTACGCCAGTTGGGATGCAACGTCCGCGTGGACCAAGCCAAAGTTGAAATTGAAGGCCGCGAGCGCCTGCAGAAGCCGGCGGAAAGCCTGGACTGCGGCAACTCCGGCTCCACCATGCGCATGATGGCCGGAATTCTCGCGGGGCACGATTTTGACTGCCTTCTCCATGGCGACGAATCCCTTTCGCGGCGTCCCATGGCGCGGGTGATGGTCCCGCTGCGCCAGATGGGAGCACAGATCACCGCTGCGCCCGGTGATCGTCCGCCGCTGCACATTCTTGGTAGCAAGATGCACGGCGGCAGACTGCACGCCATTCAATATCAGACGCCGGTGGCCAGCGCGCAGGTGAAGTCGGCGGTGTTGTTTGCCGGGCTTTTTGCCGAAGGCGAAACCGCGGTGGACGAACCTTACCGCACGCGCGACCACTCGGAGCAAGCCTTGCGCGCCTTCGGCGTGGAACTGGCGCGCAGCCGCAATCGCGTGAGCTTGCGCGGCGGCCAGAAACTGCACGCCATTGAAGCCGCTGTCCCCGGCGATATTTCTTCTGCAGCGTTTTTCCTGTGCGCGGCCGCGCTGTTTCCCGGATCCAATCTCGTCATCGAACACCTGCTGCTCAACCCCACGCGCGCTTCGCTGCTGGACGCGCTGAAACTCCTGGGTGCGCGCATCTCCGTGATCAACCTGGAAGAGCATCATGGCGAACTGGTGGGCACGGTCAAAATCGAGCACGGCCAGCTGAAGGGAATCACCATTGAAGGCGCCATGTCCGTGGCCCTGATAGACGAGCTGCCGGTGCTGGCGGCCATCGCGCCCTACACGCGCGACGGCATTGAGATTCGCGATGCCAAAGAACTCCGGGTGAAAGAGTCTGACCGCATCGCGCTGGTGGCGCAGAACCTCCGCGCCATGGGCGCCCAATGTGAAGAACGCGACGACGGCCTGCGCGTTCCCGGCAGCCAGAAGCTGCACGGCGCGGAGATTGATTCCAGTGGCGATCATCGCATTGCCATGGCTTTTGCAGTGGCCGCATTGCGCGCGGAAGGCGAAAGCAAGATCGTTGGGGCGGAGTCTACGCGGATTTCGTTTCCGGAATTTTTCACGATGTTGGAAGGCGTGGTGGAAAGATAGCTCTCGGGTGTTATTCCCGAAGCGGAGCGAGGGAACCCTATCGTCCCAAGAGTTCGCCCCTGCAAGCGTGCGTTCTTAAGAACTAGGCCGATGAAAGTTGATAGGGATCTCTCGCTCCGCTCGAGATTTCAGAAAAAGCCAAAACTAAAGGCTAACGGCTAATAGCTAACGGCTGCCTTTCTCACCACTCCAAACTCTCTCGCGACAACTTCAGCCCATCCAGATTGCCCAGCACGGTAATGGCCAGCTTGTCCGCTTCGAACAATTCGTTCGCCATCTCCCGGATTTCTTCCGCGGTGACGGTTTCAATCTGGGCAATAGTTTCATCCAGGCTGAAGAACCGGTCAAAGTACATTTCCTGGCGCGCCAGGTTGGACATGCGCGCGGTGCTCGACTCCAGACTCAGCATCAGCCCGCCTTTGAGCTGGTCTTTGGCGCGGCGCAGCTCTTCGGCGGAGAGCGGCTCCGACTTCAGTTCGCGAAACTCCGCCAGCACCGAATCCACCACCTGGCGCGTTGATTCCAGTGACGTGCCGGCATAGATCGCCATGCAACCGGTATCGCGATACGGATTCAGGTCGCTATAAATCGAATACACCAGGCCTTGTTCTTCTCGTACTTTCTGAAACAGCCGCGAGCTCATGCCTCCGCCCAGCAGCGTGTTCAGCACGTACGAAACATAGCGCTTCTCATGCGAGATGGGATGCGACGGCACGCCCATGCACAGCTGCAC
>JBGPLR010000065.1:0-10906 GCA_041486545.1 Terriglobia bacterium | reverse complement strand
CTCACCGGCGACCTGGACGGCGCGGAGATTGACATTGACTATCTCACCACGCCGGAGCAGCGTCTGTTCCTGCTGGGCCACCTTTTCGGCCACACCGTGCAGTGGGACACCGACCCTGGCTCGTTTGAGCTAGGTAAGCAAGTGCAGCCTCCGGTGGACAAAAAACTGTTTCCTGCGATCCTGGCCTACGAAGGCGAAGCCGGCCGCTACGGCCTGACATTGCTGCGCGAATCCGGCGCCGCCAGCGCGGACGTGCACCAGTGGTTCTCCAACTACACGGCCAGCGACCAGGCCTACCTGCTGGACTTCTACAGCACCGGCACCAAGCACCACGACTTCCAGAGCTTCTGGCGGGACAACGCGCCGCTGGTTGAGCCCAAGCCCATTCCTCCCTTCAAGCCGAAGAAAAGAGTGTTCCGGATGGACGGCGTGGTGATCTAAAGCTGTCAAAACACCAACGCCGTCACCGGTTGAATCAAGACACGGGCTGAATCAAGACACGCTCTACCGGATGCTGCACAGGGGCACGATGTCGCCATAAGCTGCGCCGCGGGTCCAGGCCTCGTTGGGCAGGAACTGCGTGCCATCAGAGCGGCGCACGTCAATGCGGTTGGTATTCACGGCAACGGCATCGGCCTTGCCGTCGCCAGTGACGTCCACAAAATAGGTCCCAACTCCGCCGTAGAACGGCCCGACGATCCACAAATAAGGCGGCAGGAACCGCTGTCCATCCGAGAGGCCCACCAGGACGCCTTCGGTGGTGACCATGATGGCGTCGGCTTTGCCATCGCCGTCCACGTCAGCAAAGTAGTAAGCCAGGACTTTGCCTCTGGGACGGTCCCAGTCGCGGCTGCGGTCACGATCTTGATCGCGACCCCGGTCACGGCCTTGATCGCGACCCCGGTCCCGATCACGGCCTCGATCACCCCAACGGTTTCGGCCCCCGTGGAATAGGCCTTCCATCCAAAGTTCATTGCCCATAAACCTCCGGCCATCGGAGCGGCGGACGGTGATCCCGTCGCGGTTCACGGCGATGGCATCGGCCCGGCCGTCGCCATCCACGTCAGCAAAGTAGGTGCCGTTTTCTCCGTAAAAGGGCTCGTTGGTCCAGGCTTCATTGGGAAGGAAACCGCGGCCATCGGACCGCCGCACCACAATGCCGTCCGGGTTGACGACGATGGCATCAGCGCGGCGGCGGGCGCGACCGCCGGTAACGTCAGCAAAGTAGAGGTTGTGCCGCCCGTACAGGCTGCCGAAGAACGGGCCGTTGGTCCAGGCCTCATTGCGCAGGAAACCACGGCCGTCAGAGACGCGGACGTCAAGGCCGTTGGGATTGGAGACAATGGCGTCGGCGCGGCCGTCACCGGTGACGTCAGCAAAGTAGATGTTGGCGGTGCCCGATTCGTCAGTGCCGTAAAACCCGCGCGGGGACCAGGGTTCACCGCGCAAGAAGCGCGTGCCGTCAGACGGGCGGACGGAGATTCCGTTCTTGAAGACGGTGATGAGGTCAGCCCGGCCACTGCCGGTAACGTCAGCAAACTGTGTACCCGCAGACATTGGCGAACAACCTCCCGGCCCTTGCCCGACAGCGAAAGCCGTGAACAGCGTGCACGCCAGCGCCAGCCCGATGATGGATTGAAGAGTGTTGCGTGAAAGAGAATTTCCCGTGCATGTGTTCATCATTTTTGTTTTACCCACGTTCATTTTGCCCATGTTCATTTTGCCCGCCCCTCCGAGGCATGTGAGACCCAAAAGATCAGTCTACTCCGCGAGCAAGGCAGGCGGCAAAGGACATGGAACAAGGGTAATGTCCTAATTAGGACAGTACGGAAACGGCACGGAGGCTGCAAAATGGCTGCACTAAGAAATGAAAATGCGCGGGGTGAAGCCGGAACAATCAAGTCCTGCGCTCTTTCGGCAGCTCATCCAGCCGAGGCTCGCGACTGCAAGAACGCCTGCAGGATCAGGACGGCGGCCATGCGGTCCACCGCCTTGGCGCGCTTTTCGATGCTGACGTCAGCTTCGCGCAGAAGGCGGTTGGCTTCCGCCGACGTAAGCCGTTCGTCGAAGAGATGGACGGGAAGCTGGAACTTCTTCCGCAGCTCTTCGGCAAACTCCGCCACTTTTTGCGACTGGCGGCCTTCTTCGCCGCTCATGCGCAGCGGATTGCCCAGCACAATCTCCTGCACCTGATATTCGCGCAGCACGCGCTCCAGGCGGGCAAAGTCGCTGCGCTTGTTCTTGCGCTCCAGCGTATCAATTCCCTGCGCGGTGATCCCCAGCAGATCAGACACCGCCAGCCCCATGCGGCGGGAACCGAAATCAATGGCCAGGATGCGTCCGGGAGAATTCACAGGGGGATTATACGGGTGGCTAGTCGGCGGAAGTCCGGCAACGTCTGCATCGGCCTAGAATGCCCCACAAATAGGGATTCTGTGCTCCGCAGTCGGAACAATTCATGAAGCTGATGCCGAAAGTGATTACAGCCCATGTAATTCCCCAAGCTATGGTCAGTACAAATGCAGGGGTAAAGTCTTAAATAATTTGTCGGAAACCACAGAAGAAACCATCCCCATCGGGATGAAACCGAGAAACAAGACCAACGACACTATGCGGAGTGCTTTGAATCACACGCGTTTACTCTGCTCCATGGTATATCAGCGCCGAAGGCGCGAAATTATGTAGCCCAGCGGGTAAGCGCTGGGAAAAAGTTGTACGAGATGCGTGAGCCCCGGAGGGGCGGCACTAGCCGAATACGCACTTTGGATCGAAATCGATTTTGTGCTTCCGGAGCAGAGCCAACAACTCGTCTTCAAAGCTCATCTTCTTATGATGCAACGGCTGATTGCGGATGTAATTTGCCACGACTTGCAGGTTCGAAGCGCTTACGGCAAATGCGCTGAAGCCTTCCTGCCAAGCGAAGTTGCGACCGTGCTCATTCATCCACTTTGAAGAATTGGCTTTCAACAGACTTAACGCTTTGGACAATGCCATCGTCGGCGGCAGGTGAAACAAGAGGTGGACGTGATCGTCAATGCCGCCTACCGCGACGGGGACCATCTTCTGATTTCGGCAGATGCCGGTCAGGTACGACCATAGCTCCGGTTGGACGTCAGGTGAGATAGTCTTGCGGCGTTCTTTCGTGCTGAAAACCACGTGCTGATGGTTTTGCGTGAATGTGTGGGACATGTGTCGCCCCTCCGGGGCTCTCAATCTTACTCTCCGCTCTCCCAGACTCACGCGCTTGGCTACATAATTTCGCGCTTTCGGCGCCGGGGATCTCTTAGTCTTCGGCCAACTCGAAATTGCCGCTGCGCGCATTTTCTTGAAGCGGTGTCGCCCCTCCGGGGCTCACCATTCTAATCTCCGTTTTCCCGGCGCTCACGCGCTGGGCTACATAATTTCGCGCCTTCGGCGCTGGAATCGTCAAAACCCGCGCAATGCTTGATTCAAGCACTGCTGCATTAAGGCCAGTGCTGACTTCCAAACCGCAAATTGAGGAGTGCGCTGATTCTGTGTTGCTGATAGGGCGGCTGATAACTAGACCACTACCCAAATGGACGCGGAGAATACAGGACGCCCACTCCTCTTCGCGCTCTGCGGTAAAGATCTTAAGCGCTGACTGCTGACTGCTGACTGCTGAATGCTTCTTCCGCCTTCAAGCGGCATCTCTCCAGCGTCTCCTGCATCTGCTGGTGCAGAGCGGCCATCTGGTCATCGGTAGCATCGGGAGGGACAAACATCGGACTGCTGACATAGAACATCGCCCGCGAGAACGGTTTGGGTATCATCATGCGGTCCCAGGAATTCAGGACCCACGCCCGCTCCAGGGCCATATAAAAACACCCGAGCGGCATGCCGGTTTTCTTCGCCAGCAGCACCGGGCCAGGCTTGGCCACGTATCTTGGCCCGCGCGGACCATCAATGGTAAAGGCCACGGAATGGCCTTGCTCCAGTTCGCGGCGCATGCCCATCAGCGCACCCACCGCGCCGCGCGAACTTGATCCGCGCACCGCGTTGAATCCCAGCTTGTGGATGATGCGCGCAATGTATTCGCCGTCATAGCTGCGGCTGGTCATCACCGCGATCTTCTGGTTGCGAAAGCGATATGACGCGGGAATCACGCAGCGATGCCAGAAGCTCCAGATGGAAAGCGCCGTCGGCCCGTGCTCATTCGCCAGACAGCCTGGCTCGGGAATGAACGTGTAGCGCAGTGTAGGACCAACCAGCCGGATCAGCAGGTAGCCCGCCCAGGTGATCAGAAACAGAGACAGGCGGTCGCGCCAAGAAAAAGAGCGGACAGCATTCTCGCTCTTGATTTCTTGTTCCGCGGGCTGGGCCACAGGTTCCATCCGAATGATTCTACCTGCGGCGATTTCCCAACTACGCGTATTTGATCCATTTCAGGATTTCCGGCAGCGTGGGCTTCTTGCCGTACATGAGGATGCCAACGCGGTAAATGCGCCCGCAGAGCCAGGCGCATCCGCAGACGGCGGCCACGAGCAAACTGATCGACACAGCAAGCTCCCATGCACGCGGCGGCTGCAGAGCAAGCCGCGTCAGCATGATCAGAGGAGAAGTAAACGGAAAAAGCGACGCCCAAAACGCCAGCGGGCTGGACGGGTACTGGACAATATTGACCATGATGATGGCGGAAAGGATCAGCGGCATCATCACCACAATCTGCAGTTGCTGGGCTTCCTGCTCGGAATTTACCATGGCGCCGATGGCCGCGCACAAAGTGCTATAGAGGGCAAAGCCAAGAAGGAAATAGACGGCAAAATAGATGAGCAGCTTGGCGCTCAACACACCAGTGAGGATGCCAGCAGAGCTGGCAACCACCAGCGGCAACACACCCGCTACCACGGACCAGATACCGACCTGAGTAAGCCCAACCGCGCTCACGCCGAGGATCTTACCGGTCATCATTTCCTGCGACGTGGCGGTGGACAGCATGACTTCCATCACGCGGGAAGTTTTTTCTTCCAGGATGGCGCGCATCACGTTGACGCCATAGAGCAGGATGGTCATGTACAGCACCATCACCAGGGCCAACACGGTCAGGAACAGCTTTTGCGGATCGGGCTTGTCTTTGCCTTCAGGACTCATGGCCGCAAGGTCTACCGGCTTCAGGGCATTTTGAATGTCAGCGTCCGTCAGGCCTTTGCCTTTGAGCATTTGCCGGCGCACGCCCACGCTGATGGCCCGCTCCAGCATGGAGGTGTCAATGAAGCTGGAAACGTCGCGGGTAATGTAGTCAAACTTCCGGGAAGCCAGCGCTTCATCGCTGGCCCAGATCACGCCATCCAGTTGCTTCTCTTTCACCTTCTCAGTGAACGCGCGGCGGGACGCGTCCGAGACGTCAGTCTCCACTGTCACTTCATAGTGCGTGCTGGTCAGCGGACCGCGCTGGCCACCGGGCATAGCTGCCTCTTTTCTCGGCTTGTTGAGGTCCAGGAGTTCTTCGCGCAGGATCGCGCCCGTCTGCGGGTCGGCGGTGACCAGCACAACCTTCTTGGTCCCGCCCGAGGACTTGGCCGCGATCAGCGACGGCACAACCGAAACGCCAATCATCAGCGCTGGGATCAGGATGGTCATGATCAGGAATGATTTTGTCCGGACCCGCTCCAGGTATTCGCGCTTGGCGATAATCCAAACATTACGCATCGGTCTTCCCCACCACTTCTTTAAAGATATCTTCCATGGACGGTTCCATCAGCTCAAAGCGGTTGACGCGCACGCGCTCCATCGCCAGCCGCAACAGGTCCTGGGGATCAGCCCCCGCCGCCAGCTTCACTTCCACGTAGTTGCCGTAGTCGTCGCAAGAAGCGACGAGCGCCTTGTTCTGCAGGAAGTCTCCGCTGCCTTCGTACTGGATCTGCACGTTGCGCTTGCCGTAACGCGACTTTACTTCCTTCAGCTCGCCCTGCAGCACCGGCCGGCCCTTGTTGATGAGACAAATGCTGTCACAGAGCCGCTCCACCTGGTCCATGCGATGGGTGGAAAACAGAATGGTCTTGCCGCTCTTCTTCAGTTCCATCAGCACATCTTTGAGCAAGCCGGCATTGACCGGATCGAGCCCGTAAAACGGCTCGTCCATGATGACGAAGTCCGGTTCGTGCAGCAGCGCGGCGATGAACTGGATCTTTTGCTGCATGCCCTTGGAAAGCTCTTCCACCTTGCTTTGCAGTTTCTCCGCGATCTCCAGCCGCTCGCACCACGCGATGGCTTTCTTGCGGGCCACGGCCGCATTCATGCCGTGCAGCTCGCCCAGAAACACCAACTGGTCCACAATCTTCATCTTCTTATAGAGCCCGCGCTCTTCGGGAAGATAACCGATGTTGTGCAGGCTCTTGCGCTCAAACGGCTTGCCAAAGACATTGATGGCGCCGCTGTCTGGCGCGGTGATGCCGATCATCATGCGGATGGTGCTGGTCTTGCCCGCGCCATTGGGGCCGAGCAGACCGAACACGGCGCCTTCGCCAATCGTGAAAGAGAGATTGTCCACGGCCACAAATTGGTCGAAGGTCTTGCGGACCTGGCTGAGTTCAATGGTATTCATGAGGAAAGAACCGGCTCCTGAAACGATACGCAGGACGTGGGGTTCAGGTTACATGATTTCCAGATAATGATCGATCCAGCCGCGAACGCGGAAACGGCGTTCGTCAGAAGGATCAAAGCGCAGGCCATAGGTCTTTTCGTTCTCGCGCTTCCAGCAGATGAAAGCCCGCAGCACCAGCCGGGGCAGTCCCGGAAGGGTCAGGGTGACTTTGACCGGGTCCGTAGACGATAGATTTGCCGGGCAGCGCACGGACAGCCCGCCGGAACTGATGTCCATGGTCACGGCAGCGGCGCTGCCCGCGCCGGCTTGAATCACCGTTTCAGAAATCACCGGGACGCGCACGTAACGGCGCAGCTCATGCAGAACCAGCAGGTGCGTGGAGCGGACAACTTTCAAGACGCTCTGGCGGTCCAGAGGCTCGTCCAGGATGGCGTTCACGCCGAAGTTGGAATGCAACAGCGCTTCATGGGCGCTGCGCGCGATGCCGTAAATCACCATGCGGCGGTTGGAGGTGGAGTTGCGCGCGGAACTGAGAATGCGCTCTGCTTCGGGATCGTAAAGCCGCAGCACGCAGGCTTCAAACTTCTGGTGGCCAAACACTTCCGCGGCGTCTCCGGGCACGGCGACAATTTGAATTCCGAACTGGCGGAAACAATCGTGCAGGAAGGCATTGCAGACGTTGTCAATATGCACGCTGGCGGCGTGGGCGATAATTTTCCCGTGGATCGAAGTCGGCGTGGCGCTGCTCATGGGACCCTGCACTTCTTATCTGGATGCGGACAATTCTTTCTTGGTGGAGGCGGCGGCAATGCGGTTGCGGCCTTCTTGTTTGGCCACGTACATGGCGGCGTCAGCGGCGGCCACCACTTCGTCGCGGGTAATACCGTGGGTCGGGTAATCGGCAACGCCGCAGCTGATGGTCACGGGCCGCGGTACCCCGGGGAAATAATGGTTGGCAATCTGGCGGCGCAGCTTGTCCGCCACGCGCATGGCGTTTTCTCCGGTGGTCTCCGGCACCACAATGGCGAACTCTTCTCCACCGTAGCGGCACACCAGGTCCACCTTGCGCAGTTGCTGCTTCAGCAGCGTGGAGACCGAGCGCAGCACTTCGTCGCCCAGCAGGTGGCCAAATTCATCGTTCAAACGCTTGAAATTATCAATGTCCACCATGATCACGGACATGCGGCCCTGGAAGCGCGCGGCGCGTTCCAATTCTTCCACAATCCGCATTTCAAAGAAGCGGCGGTTGTGGATTCCGGTGAGCCCGTCCACGTAGGCCAGTTGCTTCATGCGGTCAAAATAGCTGGCGTTCTGCATGGCCGCGGCGCAGATGTCGGCCACCGATTCAAGCGGCTGCTGGTCTTCACTGTCAAAAGCGTTTTTGCGCGCGCTGTCCAGAGCCAGGACGCCCAGTTTTTCTCCAAAGAAGATCAGAGGCACGCACATTTCCGACTGCGTTTCCACAAAGCCGGCGATGTAGCCTTCCACTTTGCTAACGTCGTTTTCAATCACGCTGCGGCCGGTGGCCAGCGCCCGCGCGGCCAAGCCGGCGCCCGGGGCCAGTTGCGCTCCCATGGCCACCGAGGGCGTCAAGCGCCCTTCATAAGCGCGCACCCGGAGCGAATCGCCTTCGGCAATCAGCACCGCCACATGATCAATGCCGTGGAACCATTCCAGCAGCAAGCGGCACACCACGGTGAGCAACTGGTCAAGCTCCAGCAGGGCGGTGGTCTGGCGGGCCACGGCGTTGATGGCTTCCAGTTGTTCAGCGCGGCGGCGCTCCAGGGAATATAGCCGCGCATTTTCCAGCGCCATGGACGCCTGGGTGGAAAACAGCGTGAGCAGGTCAATCATGCCGGAGTCAAAAAAGTCGGCATGTTCGCTCTGAAAGTCCAGCACTCCCACTACTTCGTCGCGGACCATCAGCGGAATGGCCACTTCCGACCGCGTCTCCGGCACTTTCATCAAGTACCGCTGATCTTGCGACACATCGGCCGCGTAGATGGGCCTCTTCAAGCGCGCCGCGGCGCCGGTGATCCCCTGGCCCATGGGAACGCGGAAGCCTATGTCCTCCTCGCTGCGCCCAATTTGCGCGCGGACGAAAAGCTCTTCCCGGCTTTTATCCAGCAACAGGACCGCGCCGTTTTGCAGTTGGAAATAATCGCGGATGATGGTGAGAATCTGGTTTAAGACTTCGTCCAGGTCAAACGTGGACAGGACCGCCTGGCTGGCGTCGTACAAAATGGCGATCTTTTGCATGGATTCGAGCAAGCGAATCTAGGTCTCCGTTTCGGAAGAACACAATGCGCTTTCCCGGCAGAAGATTTCCGCGCAGCTTTGCCGGAGGGGGCGAGAGCACATACCTGGCCTTAATTGATTGAGATTTTACCGCCGATTGCCGCTTTCAGAAAGGTCTTTAATCATTTTGGCTCCAGGCTCTAATGTTTTCACCTCATGACGAAGGGCTAGTGTCTTTCCCTAGGGCACTTCGCCCAGTGCAGCGAGGGTCAGCCATGCTTGCTTTTGAGCTTTTGTATCCCCAGGCTTCGCCAAAACCGGGCCCCCGACGCGCCCGATGTTGGCGCGGCAGGGTGGAAACCGGGCGAAAGCTTGGGGCCAACCCGGCCGCACTGCGTCGCGCCAACGCAGCTTACGCTCGAGATCTAGCGCCTCAGCAAATCTATGGGCTGGCGAGCGTCGGTTACGCGGAAGTACTGGGCGAGCGACGGATGCTTCCTGACCACTTCCAGATACATGGCGTAAGCGACGTTGCGATAGGAAAAATGCCCTGCCGGCGCGCTACGCAACTCGGAAATATACAAGGCTTCAGCAAAATCCATTTTGAACAGGGTACGTTTGCGGAACGCCATGGGCAACAGGTAGAGGTCGGCATGGGTTGGCGCGGCCGCGTTCATTTCGCTGCTGGCGTGGCCCACACGCTGCATGGCCGCCTGGTAGCGGGCTTCGAGTCCGGCAGCCACGATGTCTTCAGGCGTGTCATACCCGTGATGGCGGGTGAATCCCTGCTCAATCTGCGTGCAGCGGCGGTGGCGATGCATGTCGCGGAAGCCGCCGATGTCCATGAGGATGTCAAAGCAGAACTGATGTCCGGCGTGAAACGACCGCAACAGCTCGTCGTGAGGGCCGCGATGCCGCATCCCTAACGCGATGATCTCCTGGCGCTGCGTGCCGCTCATGGCCTGCACGCGCTCCCGCACCTGGCGATACGGATAGTGGCAGCCGGAATACAGCAGCGTGGTAGCCAACGCCAACTCCAACGGCCCTTCTTCCACCAGGTCCACCAGCGGCGCCGGCTGCACCGGCACGTCTTCCATCAATTCCGCGGCGGCGGAAACCAGATCATGGTGCGTTTTGATTTCGTAGTCGCTGGCGTTGGCGTACTTGACCAGCGTGGGCGCCACTTTCACCGGACGCATCAACTGCTCTTCCGCGCGCGCGCCCAGCGCCGGGTCGGCCGCCTTGATTTCTTCCACCAGCCCGCGCAGCCATTCGGCTTGCGCGTTGAACGCCGGCTCTTTCGCCGCTTGCTTCAGCAACTCACCCAGATGCCGGACTTCGCTATAAGCGCTGCCTAGCAGCCGGGCGATCTGCGTTTCCAGCGTGCGCGCATTCACGATCTGCCCCAGCGACGTGTTGGTGGCCAGGGGCAGCAGGTAACGTGAATTGTCGAAGGCCCGCGCGCGCAGCGTGCGCGTGTAAGCGTCCTCCGGCATGTCCACCGGCTGGGCGACACGCGACTTGTAATAGCCCAGCATCTCCTGGGTGAAGGCGTCATATTCGGCGAAGAGAAAATCCACGGTGGCGCGGTAGCGCTGCTCAGAAGCCTGGTCACCGCCAAAATCGGGGACGAAGTATCCGCTCTTCTTGAAGTTCTGGTAGCGCGTGGAGCGCTCCTGTCCGTCCCAACGCTGCTCGTCCACCAGCACAATCGCCGCCAGGATCGAGAGCTTCTCCACCGCCATGGCGACGTGCGCCAGGTCGGCGATGGAGCGGTGGCCGTACTGGAAGTAAAACGTGTTCAGGAATTGCTCGGCCTTCTGCTCGCTGATCTCCTTGAGCGACTCCTTCATGCTGAGCGCCGAGCGCGAATACTTGGCCATGGCATAGGCTTGCACTTCAGGCTCAACGCCAAACACGGCGAAGACTTCCGTCTCGGGCGTGAGGGCCGTGGCCCCCGAGGTCTCGGTCTGTACAGCGGGCGTGTTCGATTGGGATTGAGTTTGAACTTCGATTGCGGGGCCGTTGAAGGTCAGGCCCACGGCGCGAGCCAGCGGCGAGTCGCGCTCGGTGATCAGCAACGCGCCTTGTTCCACGCGGGCAACG
>JBGPLR010000064.1:0-11000 GCA_041486545.1 Terriglobia bacterium | reverse complement strand
GCGGCCGCCAGGTTCTTTTTGGACTTGGCAAAGGCCGGTGGGTCGAGCACGATCACGTCATATTGCCGGCCGGCATCGGCGTAGTCGCGCAGCAGGTCAAAGGCGTTGGCTTCAATCCATTCAATCTCATGTTTGTTGGCGGCGGCGTTGAGCTTTTCATTCTGCTCGGCCACCTCCAGCGCTTCACGCGAGCTGTCCAGCGCGGTGACCTGGTCGCATACCCGCGCCAGATGCAGGGCAAAGCCACCCTGGTAGGTGCATACGTCCAAGGCCTGCCCGCGAGCGTAGGTTGCGGCAGCGGCGTAATTTTCGCGCTGGTCGAGAAACGATCCGGTCTTTTGTCCGCTGAGCGCGTCGTAATGAAACTGCACTCCGTTCATGGTCACGCCGTTCATAGTGAAGACGGTCGCGGTCTGCTGGCCCAGGATGCTGCCCGACTCGAGCTCCGGCAACTGCTCCAGCTCGCGGATGCGCGCGTCCACGCGTTCGACAATATTTTCGGCGCCGGTGAGTTCGTGCAGTGCCGTAACGATCGCTTCGCGCCGCTCAGGACGGTCCCAAGCCTGCGTCAGGATTTGCAGCGCCACAATCTGGTCATAGCGGTCCACAATCAGTCCGGGCAGGCCGTCGGCTTCACTGAAGACCAGGCGGCAGGCGTTGGAGTCGCGCACCACTTGTTGGCGATAGGCAACCGCTTCGCCCAGCCGCTGCCGGACCAGCGTCATCAGCTCGGCTTCTGAGCCAATCTCTTCCCGCGACATCAGCCGCAGCTTCAGCTGCGACGACGAACTGTAAACCGCCGAGCCTTGCAGCTTGCCTTTGGTATTGACCACGTGCACCAGCGAGCCGGGGGCGGCATTGGCGTCATTCAATACGTCTGACGCGTAAACCCACACGTGCCCGGCGCGCAAGCGTCCTGCGGCGCGTTCATCAATAATGATTTTTTTGATTTCAGAGCGGTTTGCCATCTGGCAAACAGCATATAGGAAAGGCGGCTACTGCGTAGGAGTGGTTTCCGGGGTGGATTCTTCTGTCGCCGCTTCCGGCTCCGCTTCCGCATCGGCTTCAGCGGCTTCAACTTTCGCGGCGGCTGCGCGCGACTTCTTTTTCTTGGTGGTCTCCGGCGGTGGCGCAGGCTGATGCGCCGGGTCGTAGTAGAGAATCCGCGCACAGGAGCTGCAGGTGATGATCTGCTCGTTGGTGGCCACTTCCTGCCAGATCTGTGGACGCATCAACACAAAGCAGGTCTGGCATCTCTGGTCGCGGGCCTCGGCAATCGCCGACTTGCGCTGCCGCATCAAGCGGTCATAGTGGGCCAGGGTGCTGTCAGAGACGCCGGTGCGCAACTGCACGCGCTGCTCGCCCAGGCCCTTCAATAGCTTTTCGTCTTCCGCGGTGCGGCTGCGGGCTTCAGCTTTTTCCTTTTCCACGTCCGCCGCTTCTGCCTTCAGGTCCGCTTCGGCGGCTTTCAGGCCTTTTTCTGCCGCTTCCAGGGCCACCATCAGGTCCAGGATCTTGTCTTCACAGCCGCGGATTTCTTTCTCCGCAAACTCCACTTCGTGCATGAGCGCGCGGTATTCGTCATTGGTCTTCACGCTGGACGACTGGCTGCGATACTTGGCAATCTTTTCCTGCAGGCCCTTGATGTCGGTTTCCAGTTGGCGGCGGGCAGCCTCATTGCTCTTGATGGCGGCTTTGGCCTTTTCGACGGCGGCTTTGTCGTCCGCCAGCTTGTGTTCAATGGCGTCCACGCGCTTGGGCAGCGCGGCAACCTCTTCGGTGAGCCGGACGAACTCCCGGTCAACCTTTTCCAGCTCGATCAGTTTTTGCAGGTCTGAGTTCATGGGCAAGACTAGACTGAATTTTAACACCCGAACGGCCCACTAACCCGCTATCCGTGCCCTGGACTAGGTTTTTCCGCCGATTGTGGTCTCCTGCTGTTCCGCATAGGGTAGCCGGTGTATGGTGCTGGAACTGATCAGATTGCTGCTAGGACTGTCGATTGCAGTCTTTCATCGCCCGCTGGCCAACAAAGCCATGCAGTACGAACGCGCCTTGGATCGCTCCTTCCGCGACCGCGGCGTCAACCTTCCCGCGCCGCTCAGCGATGCTGCAGCCGAGAATCTCTATTTTGCCATCGGCATCTTCATCTGCCTGCTGGAAGCAGGAAAGTTCTGGATGGCGACGAGCTACTAGAATTTTCGCCGCAGCAGACCTCGGTTCGCCCAAACACTTCCTCCGGGTTGCATGTAAGAAAAAAGGGCGCAGCCGAAGCCGCGCCCATCCTGCAAGGAGCAGCGCTTACTTGTGATAATTCGGGAAAGCCGGCCGCTTACCCACAGGCAGCGGGTTCTTCTTGAGCGAATCCAGCAGCAGGGCGATGGTTTTCTCCAGTTGCGGGTCGTGGCCGCTCATCCAGTCTTTGGGAGTGATCTCCACTTCCACGTCGGGAGCGACGCCGTGGTTCTCCACGTCCCACTCGCCGTTGCGGTTGTAGAAGGCCACGCGCGGCGCGGTGACGGCGCCTCCGTCCATGAGTTGCGGGTAGTCGTAGATGCCCACCAGCCCGCCCCAAGTGCGCGTCCCAACGAGCGGACCGATCTTGGCGTCGCGGAAATACCAGGGCAGGGCGTCGCCGCCGGAACCAGCGTATTCATTGATGATCATGGCTTTGGGCCCGAAGATGGAGCCGACGGGCGTGGTAAAGTCCTGGCCTTCACGGGTCATCCAGTAGTTGGCCAGCGGACGCCGCAGGTAGTCAATCACGTAGTCCGCCGCGGCGCCGCCGCCGTTGAATCGCTCGTCAATCACCGCGCCTTCGCGGCCGATTTGGGCAAAGAAGTAGCGGTTGAAAGACGTGTATCCGCCAAACCCGGTGTCCGGCAGGTAGACATACGCCAGCTTGCCGCCGCTGAGCTCATGGGTCTTCTTCATGTTGCCGTCAATCCACGCGCGATTGCGCAGCCCGGCCTCGTTTTCGATTGGCACAACGGTTACGTTGCGCGAGCCTTTGCCGTCAGCCGTGGGGCCGACTTTGAGTACGGTGCTCCGGTCCGCGGTCCCGGCGAAGAAGGCAAAGACTTCGTCGGAGCCTTTGAGGTCGCGGCCGTTGACGGCCAGCAGGTATTCGCCTTCCTGCACGTTCACGCCGGGCTGGGTCAGCGGAGCGCGCAACTGGGGGTTCCAGTTTTCGCCCTGGTAAATGCGGGCAAAGCGGTAGCGGCCGTTTTCAATGGAGTAGTCCGCGCCCAGCAGCCCGACTTTGCCTTCGTCCGACGGAGGACCAAGCGGCGTGCGGATGTACATGTGGCCTACCGTGATTTCGCCCAGCATCTCGCTCAGCAAGTAACTGAAGTCAATGCGGCTGCCAAGGTTCTCGACGTAGGGCTGGTAATGTTTTTCCGCCGCTGCCAGGTTCAGGCCGTGCAGGTTGGGGTCATAGAGAAAGTCGCGTTCAATGCGCCAAACTTCGTTGTACTCCTGCTTCCATTCGGCGCGCGGGTCCACCGGGACTTCCATCTTGGCGAGGTTGAGCGGCGCGTCCGGCTTGCCGCCGGGACCTGCAGCAGGGGCTGACGCTGATCCGATAAACCATTTCCTCGCCGGACCGCGGCCCTTGCTGTACAGCAGTTTGTTGCCGTCAGCGGAGACCGTGAACTCGTTCACGCCGTCCATGATCTTTTCCGCTTTGCGCGACTTGAGATCAAAACGCCAGAGCGCGGTCTGGGCATCCGGGCCGGGCCGCGACGGTTCCTCCAGCAAAAAGATGGTCCCGGCCTTGCCCGAGAGAAGTTGCCCGTAGTTTCTGGGCGGAATCGGAAGCGCCAAAATGCGCTGGCTGATGTTTTCCACGTCAATCTTTACGACTACTTCTTCTTTGCCCGGCTTGCCGCCTTTGGGTTTGTCTTTGTCCTTGTCCTTGTCTGCGGCGCCCTCGGCTTCAGCTTTTTCTTCAGACTTGGCGGCAGTTTTGTCGCCCTCCGGCTTGGCGTCTTCCGCCGCTGCTTTCTCTTCGTCACTCTCCGGCGAAATCGGAGAGGGCAGGTCTTTCCTCAGCACCATCACGTAGGCACTGCGGGTCACGCGGCGATCAGCGCTGGAAAGATCAAGCCAGCCAGTGGTAGGACCAACGTCCGTGCTGGCGGTGAAGAACAAGTACTGGCCTTTCTGGTCAAAGGCCGGAAAGCGGGCGTCGCTCAGGCCGTCTGTGAGTTGCAGCGCTTTGCCCTGTTCGAGCGAGTAGGCGAAGATCGCAAACATGTGGCTGGAGAGCTGCTTGTTGTACGCGATCCAGCGGCTGTCTGGCGACCACACCGGCGTGAGCGCGCGCTGCGGCAGGTCGTACGCGGTGCTGTCCACCTTCACCGGCGCGCCTTTGGCCAGGTCCAGATACCACATGGTCAGGCGCTTATCGGTGTACGCGATCTTCTTGCTGTCCGGGGACCACACCGGGTTGTAATAAAACGACGCTGGGCTGCCCAGCGGGATCTTTCGCGCTTCGCCCATGCCGTCCGGGCCCTTGATGTGCAACTGGTATTCACCCGATTCGTCAGAGAAGTAGGCGATCCATTTGCCGTCCGGGGACCACGAGGGGTCGCGCTCCATCACGCCAGGCGTGTTAGTGAGATTACGGACGTCGCCTTTTTCCGCCGGGGCGGTCAGGATCTCTCCGTGCGCCTCAAACACTGCGCGCGCGCCGCTGGGTGAGATGTCCGCCGCGGTGATTTCATTTTCCACCTTCTTGAAGTGCGGGCGGACGTTGGGCAGGTCGGCGGGCACGGTCACGGAAACGTCCTTCGATTTCGCGGAGGCGAAGTCGAAGAGCTTCAAAGCCCCGAATTGCTCGTAGACGATTGCTCCCGGGCCGGCGGAAGCCGACTTGATGTCTGCCGTGGCGGCCACAACGCTTTCAACCTTCTTGCTCTTCGTGTCGTAGGCGTACATGCTGAAAGGGCCGTTGGGGTCAGAGAGAAAGTAAACTTTGTCGCCCACCCACATGGGCGTGCCGTCATTGGACGTCTCACGCGGGACCTTTTCAATGCCGTAATCGGTGAGGTTAACGATCCATATGTGCGAAGCCTTGCCGCCGCGGTAGCGCTTCCATCCGATGGACGAGAGACGCCGCGTGTTGTCCGTGGGGACGTAGGCGATGTGCTTGCCGTCCGGGGAATATGATCCGGCTTCAGCCATGGGCAAGGGCAGCTCGTGGGGCAGGCCACCATCCAGCTTCACAGTAAACAGCTTATTGAAACGCGAGTAGCTGCTGCGCGCGGAACGAAACAGGACCTGTTTGCCGTCGGGCGTCCAGCCGATGACTTCGTCAACGCCCGGGTGGTGCGTAAGCCGCCGCGGCACGCCACCTTCGGCCGGGATCACGTAAACATCCACGTTGCCGTCATAGTCGCCGGTAAAGGCGATCATGCTTCCGTCGGGCGAAAAGACAGGATCGCTCTTGGTCCCGCTGCCGCTGGTCAGCAGGCGGGCCTCGCCGCCATCACGCGCAACCAGCCAGAGATCGCCCGCGTAAGCGAAAGCAATGTGGGTCTTGGACAGCGTGGGTTTCTGCAGAAGCAGCGGCCCGGCCGCGCCGGCCGCTACGGAAAGAGACAAAATGGCGATGAGAGACAAGACCACCAAGGAGAGCTTTTTCATACGACTCCACAAAAGGTGAGATATGACGTTCCCGGGGGCAAACTGGCAAGGTTAGCAGCAACGGACCTGGGGAACAAGGGATGTGAGCATCCAGAATTGCCGCTTACAACTCGACTTACTCTTTCATGTTGTCGTATTCGTGGTTCGGAAGCTTCTTTGGCTTACCCACTTTTATGAACTTGACGCCATCCCAATGATATTGCGTCCGGATGAAGCGCCTTGAACAGCAATTTCCCATCGCCGCATCAGGATCGTTCAGTTCAACGATGAGATCGCCGCTCTTTGCATAGATGTCATGCAGGCCATAGTCTGCACGATCACCCGCGGCAAATGACCAAAGCATGACCGGCCCAGGGTGTCCGGCAGACCAAATGTAAATCAACGGCAGCTGCATTGAGCCGCCCGTGTGATAGATGAGAACAACGAGGGCTGACTCCCGGCCGTCATTCGTGATTTCCCCGTAAGTTACTTTATCGAAAGTGACCCGATTCGCTAGCTCGCCGTCATCTTCGTGGACGACGTATTTTCCATTCTTGAGTGAGAACTTCAGGGGTGTTCTCAATCGGATTCCGTAACGCGAGCGGAGCCTTGGGTAGGAAAAATTGCGAAAATCGACAGACCTGATGCTGCCGCTCTTGGGCTCAGCTTGCTGCCCGAAAGCGGCTGATCTGAAAACGGCGAGCGCAAAGTAAACCAATAATGTGCCGGCCCAGCAGTAAGAACGTTGTCTTCCCAATCTCATGGGCGAAGTATAACAAGCAGGTCTTTTCCCGAGTGACAGCTACTGGTATTCCTTGGGCAGAAGCTCCTTGTGCACGAGCTTAAGTCCAACGCCATCGACCATTGCATAGTCGTAAAAGCCACAATTGGTTTCGCCAGGGCAGCCATTGATTTGGAGCAAACGACTGTTCGGATGGAACTCCATCCGGTCTACGTTTTCTGGACCATGTTTTTCCAACCAGGCACCCGGCAGTTCGGCTACGACAAATCCGTCGTACACTCTGCCGCTGATCGAGTCCACTACGTAAAAGTCCGTGCAGGCGGACCCGCACCCAAAGACTGGAATCGTGTAGTGCCCCGCGAATTCCACTTTGGACTTTGCACCTTCGCGAATCACAGTGCGGAACCTGCGCTGATTTTTGTTGAGGACCGGCGAGGCGGGCTTTCCCCGGTAGATGTCCTGCACGGGATAGTCACTGAATTGGGGCCTCGGCTTCCCTGCTTGTGGGAATCCGGATCCGAAAGTACACAGTAACAACACGAAACAAACCAAGCGTCGCATGCTGAAAGTCTAAAACTCCGTCATTGCTTCCGCAATTTGCGGGATTTGCGTTGAACTGCCTTTTTCTTTGTGGCTCCGCGCTTCATAGGCGCGGCTTCCAGCAACACCACCACGTGCGCCATGGCAGCATGGTCCAGATTGAGGCCTTCCGGCGTCTTGGCCTTGATGCCGACCTGCTCCGGCTTTACACCCAGCAGCTCCGCCACACGCGCCTGAATCTTCCGGGCATACGGGACAATTTTCGGCGCAGCCATGACCAGCGTGGAATCTACGTTGGCGACGGCGTACCCGGCTTTGCGGACTTGCTTCAGGGCTTCAGCCAGAAAAATTGCCGAATCGGCGCCCTTCCATTTGGGATCCGTCGGCGGGAAGTAGCTGCCGATATCGCCTGCCGCGACGGCGCCGAGCAGCGCGTCGGTGATGGCGTGAAGAAGCACGTCGCCGTCAGAGTGGCCGGAGAGGCCTTTGTCATGGGGCAGGGTTATGCCGCCGATCTTCAACGGCACGCCTGCCTGAAATTCGTGGGAGTCAAACCCGTAGCCAATTTTCATTTTTCACCACTGATTCACACTGATAACACTGATAAGGGCAAAGGTCAGACTTTCCTGGTTCTGCCGACAAGCTGGTGTTTACGCACATTGTCCAGCAGAAGTCTGCGAACCTGGGGTTTAGGTCCAAAATTTAGGATGAGTCCAAGTTCGATCGAAGTCGCGCGCAGGTAGTTGATGACTTGGGATTCGTGCGCGGCCACGATCATTTCAGCCGTCTTTAATTCCAGAAGGATAGAGTGATTTACAACCAGATCCGCTTTGAAATCACCGACATTCTTGCCGCGAAACAACACTGATACAGGAATTTCTTGCTCAACTTGTAAGCCTCTTTCTATCAGGGCCAGCCGCAGAGCGTTGCGATACACAGACTCCAGAAACCCGCAGCCCAGTTCGTTATAGACATCGTAAAACACGCCAATAATCACTTCTGTCACTTCGGAATGCTTATAGCCTGGATCGCTCGCACCAGCCCTTTTCAGATCAGTGTCATCTGTGTTCATCAGTGGTATGTCTCTACCCCGCCAGAATGTCGCGCCTCTGGGCCAGCAGGAACTCTGCCAGTTCCATGTCCGCCGGCGTGGTGATCTTGATATTGCGCGCTGACCCCATCACCACCCGCACGCTCTCGCCGATGCGCTCCACCAGGGACGCTTCGTCGGTGCCCAGGAAGCCGTCGGCGGCGGCGGAATCAAACGCGCGTTTGATCAACTCATAACGGAAGCCCTGGGGCGTCTGCGCTTGCACCACGCGCTCTCGCGGGATGGTGGAGGTGATAATGGCCCCGTCGGCCGCGCGTTCCACCTGCTTGATGGTGTCCACGGCGGGCAGTCCGGCAATGGCAGCGCCGTGCTTGACCACTTCCTGAATCACGCTGGCGATGATTTCGTCGTCCACAAAAGGCCGCACGGCGTCGTGGACCAGGATCACGTCGTCCTTGGCGGCTTTAAGGCTGGCCAGCGCGTTGGCGACTGACTCCTGGCGATGCTCGCCGCCTTCCACCATCTCAACTTTTGACGCCAGACGCTCTTTTTCCAGCATGCGCCGGAACTGGTCCATTTCGTTTTTGCGTAGCGCAACGACAATCTGGGTGATCTGAGGATTGCGGGCAAACACGCGCAGGGTGTGCGCGACGATGGGCGCTCCGCTGATCTCCACCCACTGCTTGGAGGGGACGCCTTTCTTGCCCACGGGCGCCATGCGCGTGCCCAGTCCGGCGGCGGGAATAATAGCGATGACCTTCATCAGGGTTTCAAAGTATAGCAACTTTGCGGCACGGGGTTGGTCCACAAAGAACCGGATGGATGGCGATATGGGGCGGGCGAGAAGCCCACTGCCTACCAGCCTCGCGCGATGATTTCTTCCGCCCGGCGCAAATCTTCTTCAGTATCAACTTCCACCACGTTGAAGGGCGTCTCTTCCACGTAGATGTCAATTCCGTTTTCCAGCAAGCGCAACTGCTCCAGGCGCTCAGATGCTTCCAGCGCCGATTCCGGCAGGCAGCAGAACTGGTCCAGGGCCGGCTTGCGATACGCATACATGCCCAGATGCTTGAAGTAAGGCGTCTTGCCCGCTTTGTCGCGGTCAAACGGAATCGTGGCCCGCGAAAAGTACAGCGCGCGGCCATTCTTGTCAGTGACCACTTTCACCGCGTTGGGATTGGCAATCTCCTCCGGCCGGCACGGCGTCTTGATGGTGGAGACCATCACCTCCGGCCGCTGCATGGGCCGAAGCAGGGCTTCGATTTGCTCCGCGCGCAGAATGGGCAGATCGCCCTGGATGTTCACGTACACGTCGGCTTGCACGCGCTGCGCCACTTCGTGCATGCGGTCCGTTCCGCTGCGGTGCGCCGACGACGTCATCTGCACTTTCCAGCCGTGCTTCTTCGCCACCTGCATGACTTCGTCGGAATCGGTGGCGATGATCACGTCGCTCAGCAGCGGCGAGCTTTTTGCAGCCTCGTAGACGCGCTGGACCATGGGCTTGCCGGCAATCTCGCGCAACACCTTGCGCGCCAGCCGCGTGGACGCCAGGCGCGCTGGAATAATAGCGACGGCGGTGAATGGATTAATCGTCATTTCTGCGACAGCGGGAGAGACGCATATCCCCCGGCCTCATACTTTACGATCAATTCAAACTTTATAAGCGTTTGATTAGGCGGCATTTCCATGCGTTTCCAAGAAGGTTCGGCGAAATCAGAAAAAGGTGCGTACTCGCATGTCCCTGCCCGGATTGGCTTAGGCCGCACCAGGTAAGGAGCGTTGTAGATCCCTGTGACCTTGACGGTGATGTCCGTCCAATCGACGGCGTCTTCATTGCAGATGTTGAGACCCGCGCTCGATTCTTTGACAGAAACTCGAATCTGCCGTGCATTGGGCGGAACATCGAACCGCACCCAGCCCTTCGTCGGCATAAGATAGTCAACGATTTGTTTCTCAAACTTTATAGTCAAAGCAAATCCGATGCAGAGAATTAACAGCGCGGAAAGCGCAATCAATCGGCTCTGCTTAGAGTGAAAGATCATAGCTTGTCTCGGATCAGCTCTATCAGTTCAATCCGCGTTCATCCGCGGCAAGATTCGTTTCCTTTGCGCCCCTTGCGTCCTTTGCGGTTAAAAGTAGTTATCCGCCGCGCTTCCGCATCTGCTGCAGCTTCCGCGACTTTTCTTCCACGCTCTTGGCCAGCTTTTCTTTCAGCGACTTCATCTTTCCGGCCACCGTCGCGTTGCTCAGGGCGATGATCTGTGCCGCCAGGATTCCGGCGTTGGTCGCACCGGCTTTGCCGATGGCCACCGTCGCCACCGGAATGCCCGCGGGCATCTGCACAATGGCCAGCAAAGAATCCAGGCCGTTGAGCGGCGTGGACGGAATAGGCACGCCAATGACCGGCAGGGTGCTCTCCGCGGCAATCACGCCCGCCAGATGGGCGGCGCCGCCGGCCCCGGCAATAATGACTTTGATGCCGCGCCCGGCCGCGTTGCGCGCGAACTCCGAGGTTCGCGCCGGCGAGCGGTGCGCCGACGATACGTCAATTTCATATTCAATGCCAAAGTCGTCCAGCGCCTTGGCGGCTTCATTCATGATCTCCAGGTCGGAATCCGACCCCATCACAATGGAGACCAGCGGAGTATCAGACATTCGGGTTTCAGCTTCCTTCATATAGTTAAATGACGAATTGCGGCGATTCGCACAGCTTGGTTTTTTGGCGGCTACCCGCCCTACCTCATCGCCTTCAGCGCTCGCGCTCCAATATCTTTTCGATAGTACATGTCTTCAAACTGAATCATTGCCGCGGCGTCATAGGCTTTGCGGATGGCGTCTTCCAACTGAGGCGCTCTTGCGGTCACGCCCAGGACGCGGCCCCCGCTGGTATAGATCTTGCCGTCACGTTTACTGGTGCCGGCGTGGAACACCTTCACGTCTTTCATTTCCGCGGCGCGCTCCAGGCCGGAGATGGCTTTGCCGGTCACAAAACTTCCCGGGTAGCCGCCGGACGCCACCACCACGCAGCAACTGGCG
>JBGPLR010000063.1:0-11070 GCA_041486545.1 Terriglobia bacterium | reverse complement strand
CTACCATCAAGCCGGTGATTGAGTTGAACGCCAGCGATTATCGCAGTCCCCTGTTTGTTCTGGGAGCGCGGGTCACGGCTTTCGATATTGGCGGCATCGGCTCAGAGTGGCGCAGTGACGTGCTGCTGGGATCGCAATACGGCCTGGCCACCGAGTACTATCGTCCGCTGGCGCCTTCCAGCCATTGGTTTGTGGCGCCGCAAATCACCGCGGAGTCCTCTCCCTTCATCATCTATCGCCGGCAGGACCAACTGGCCCACTACCAGCTCCGCACCATCTCCGGCGCGCTTGACGTGGGCTACATTTTCAGCCGCAATGCTGAGCTGCGCGTTGGGTACGAAGGCGGCGGCGCCAAACTATCAGAAATCGTGGGCGCGCCGCTGCTGCCGTTCACCTCAGACCGCATCGGCACAACGTCTGTCAAATTCGCTCTCGATCGCCTTGATTTTTCGCTGCGCATGCTGGAAGCGCCCGTGGTCCCGCGCAACGGCGTGGAGTGGGTGTCAACGGTGCAATGGCATGATGCCTGGCTGGGCGCGGACCGTCACTTTGCCACCGCGGAAAGCGACCTGGGTGTGTTCAAGTCGCTCGGATCAGTCCAGTCGGTTTACCTCAAAGCTTCCGGCGGATCAACTCTTGGATTTGCCAACAATGGATTCCCCAGCTTCAGCCTGGGCGGCACCCAGCGCATGGCGGCGTACGGATCCAATGAGTTCCTCACCAACCAATACGTTTACGGACGCGCGGGATATCTCCATCGCATTTACGCCATTCCGTCGTTGCCCGGCGGCGGGTTTTATCTGACCGCATACCTTGAGGCCGCCAAGCCCTACGGGATCGGCGGTGCTCCAATTCCAGCAGACGGCGTAGCCGGCTTGATTCTGGATTACGCTTTCGGTCCAATCTTTTTCGGCGGGAGCTGGGGCGAGGCCGGCCACAAGAAATTCTTTTTTCACTTGGGAAAACAGTTCTGACACCAGGAGCACTTTATGAAGCGTAGTCATATCTTGTTCGTGATCGCGGCATTGCTGAGCGGATTCGCCGCATCCATGGCATTTTCTCAGCAATCTACCGGGCAGCCGGCTGCGTCCAGCGCGCCGTTTGATGTGGTCATCACCAACGGCAAGATCTATGACGGCTCCGGCAATCCCTGGTACCGGGCGGACATCGGCATCCGCGACGACCGCATTGCCGCCATCGGCAAGCTGGGCAACGCGCCTTCCAAGAAAGTCATTGACGCCGCCGGTCTCGCGGTGGCGCCGGGGTTCATTGACATGCTGGGCCAGTCGGAAGGCTCGCTGCTGATTGATAACCGCGCCATCAGCAAGTTGTCACAGGGCATCACCAGCGAAATCACCGGTGAAGGCGGCTCCATTGCCCCGCAGAATGAGATCACGCTCAAGGCGCTGGCGCCGTCGCTGGAACCCTATCACCTCAAAGTTGACTGGACGGACCTTGCAGGTTATTTCCATCGATTGGAGAAACAAGGTACGCCGATCAACCTGGGAACTTACGTTGGATTGGCGCAGGTTCGCGAGGCCGTGCTGGGCGACGACAACCGTGCGCCCTCCCTGGCAGAACTGGAAAAGATGAAGGCCTTGGTGGCGCAGGCCATGCAACAGGGCGCCATGGGCGTTTCCACCGCGCTGATTTATCCGCCCGGGCATTACGCAAAGACGGAAGAGCTGATTGAGCTGGCCAAAGTCGCCGCGCAATACGGCGGGATCTACGCCAGCCACATGCGCAGTGAAGGCAAGGGCGAAATCGCGGCCATTGACGAAGCCCTCCGCATCGGCCGGGAAGCTGGGATTCCCGTGGAGATCTTTCATCTTAAAGTGGCGGGGCAGCCGCGCTGGGGAAATATGCCGCAGATCGTCGCCAAGATTCAGGCCGCACGCGACGCCGGCCAGGACGTTCGTGCTGACATGTATCCGTACGTCGCCGGCGGAACCGCACTCATCTCCGCTCTGCCTCCGTGGATCGCCGACGGTGGCCTGGACAAGGCCCTCACCCGCCTGCGCGATCCCGCGATCCGCGCGCGCATTAAAGCCGAGCTGGCGGAAGAACACGCTGAATGGGAAAACCTGTACCTCAGCAGCGGCGGCCCCGGCGGCGTGATGCTGTCGTCCGTGGTCAGCAAAGACTTGAAGCCGCTGGCCGGCAAAACCATCGCGCAGATCGCCCAGGAGCAGAAGAAAGATCCGCTGGACACGCTCTTTGACCTGGTGCTGGCCGATCAAGGCCAGGCCAGCGCGCTGTATTTCATCGCCAGCGAAGACGACTTGCAGTATGGCCTGAAGCAACCATGGACCAGCATCGGCCTGGATGCCGGCGAGATGCCGCTCGATGGACCGCTCTTTGAGCCGCACGCGCATCCGCGCACCTTCGGCAGCATGCCGCGATTTCTTGGGCATTACGTCCGCGACCTGAAGCTGATGCCGCTGGACCAAGCCATCCGCAAGATCACTTCCATGCCGGCGCAGCGCGAGCACCTTACCGCGCGCGGGTTGCTTCAGGAAGGCTTCTTTGCGGACATCACCATCTTTGATCCCGCCACTATCCTGGACAACGCTACTTACTCCCAGCCCGCGCAGCTTTCCGTGGGAGTGAAATATGTTCTCGTGAATGGCCAGTTGACGTTTGCCGATGGCCACCTGACCGGCGTCAATGCCGGACGCGCGTTGCGCGGGCCCGGGGCGCGATGATTGGTTTGCGCTAGTCTCCCACCACCGTCACTACCACAGTCCCCGGCCCGAGCTTTGGGTCCGCCTGTCGGCCAAGTACAGCCCCGCCGTGGAGCATAATGACAGGGAATGAGGCCTGCAAAGAATCCCGGCCGAGGTGAACACCAGCTTTGGCCGGAGCTGCGCTCAATCGCGGACCGCGCTTTTTCGCGAACTGCCGGTGCTCCCTTGATCGGGGGCAATTGCGTGCGCTTACTGAAAGACGCGCGTGAGAATTATCCCGCATGGCTCGAAGCAATCGGCGCGGCCAGACAGCACATTCATTTCGAGAGCTACATCATCCATGAAGACGAGACAGGACGCATGTTCGCCGAAGCCTTGATCGCCAAGGCGCGGGAAGGCGTGCGTGTACGGCTTATCTACGATTGGATGGGCGGGGTGGGCAAGACTTCGCGCAAGTTCTGGGACCATTTGCGTGCCGGTGGCGTTGAGGTGCGTTGCTACAACCCACCGCGTTTTGATTCTCCATTTGGTTGGCTCTCGCGAGACCACCGCAAGATGCTTGCCGTGGATGGCGAAGTCGGGTTCATCACCGGCCTGTGCGTTGGCCGGATGTGGGTTGGCGACCCGGCCAAGAACATTGAGCCGTGGCGCGATACTGGCGTGTCCGTGCGCGGGCCCGCAGTTGCGGACATCGAGCGCGCATTCGCGCAGGTTTGGGCGACGATGAGTGAGCCCATCCCTGAAGATGAACTTGCCAGCGACATCCCTATCGCAGCAGCCGGAAATGCAAACGTCCGCATCGTTGCCACTGAGCCTGCCTCAGCCGGACTGTTCCGCCTGGACCAACTGGTGGCCGCACTGGCGAGGAAGACGATGTGGCTCACGGATGCCTATTACGCGGGCACAACCCCCTACGTGCAGGCATTGCGGTCCGCAGCACGCGACGGCGTTGACGTCCGCCTGCTTGTGCCAAATGCCACGGACCTTCCTCTCATCAGGCCTCTGTCGCGAGCGGGTTATCGGCCACTCCTGGAGGCGGGCGTGCGCCTGTTCGAGTGGAACGGCACCATGGTGCACGCGAAAACGGCTGTCACGGATGGACGGTGGGCGCGCGTCGGTTCCACCAACCTGAATATCTCAAGCTGGCTCGGTAACTGCGAATTGGACGCGGTCATCGAAGACGAACTCTTTGCCGGCCAGATGGAAGAAATGTACCTTCAGGATCTCACCAATGCAACAGAAATAGTCCTGGATATCAAGCGGAAGGTTCGTGCCCCGGGCGAGCCGCCCCACGCCGTTGCCGCTACAGCCAGAGGCGGAGGAAGCATTGGGCGTGCCGCGGCCGGGGCGATTCGCATCGGCAATGCCGTCGGCGCAGCCTTCACCAGCCGTCGCGTGTTAGAGCCGGTGGAAGCACATATCCTCCTGGTAACTGGCACGCTGCTCTTCGCTCTCTCTCTTCTTTTCGCCTTCTTTCCCCGCGTGCCGGCGTATGCGCTTGTGGTTGTGTTCGGCTGGATCGCCCTCGCGCTCCTTTACCGAGGCTACAAACTTTATCGCAAGGGGAAGGCAGACAGATGATCTCGTCCCTTAGAGTGCCTAACGATCCTCTGCAACGAAGCGGTTCTGGCTGTGGTAAGACTCACCCGCATCGCGGTCCTGCGATCACAGCGGACCGTGACCTGAGTCACAGTTACTTTGGTCATCAACGGTTCAGAATCACCGGTTAATGGCCGCGCCAGATGTTGAGTGCGGCTAGCAGCGAGTGCTGAAGACAATGATGACTCGGGGAAAACCAGTTAAGCAATGATTCATAGAACGCAATTCTTATAACGTCCTCCTTACTTGAGCTGAGTTTTCCCCGCTTGGATTGGTCACCCGCTGTTTAGGGGGAAAGCTGTGATGCTGCGGTCTTACAGGCCTTTGCTGGCTCTCGTGCTGGCAATCGCGGTCCGTGCCTGGGCGGGCGAACATCCCGTACCCCTCGAGAAAAACGTGGACGCGGCCAAATGCCTGGAATGTCACGAAGACAAGACCAAAGGGCCGCACGTTCACAGCGCCATTGCCACCGGTTGTATCACCTGCCATGAAGTCAAGGTGGTGGACAAAGACACCACCAACGTTGACCTGATCGCACCCAAAGAAGAACTCTGCTTCACCTGCCACGAAAAATCCCAGGCCGCCACCCTGCACGGTCCGTACGAAAAAGGTCGCTGCGTGTACTGCCATGATCCCCACGTCAGCGACTTTGACAACCAACTGCGCGCCGCCGGCAACTCGCTCTGCCTGGAGTGCCACCAGAACCGCAAGATCGGCGGCAATCTGGCGCTGTTCAAGACTTCGTATGAATTGACGGAAGAGGAATTTCAGCAGATTCCCAAAATCGGCCTGGATCCAACGCTGAAATTCGGCCACCCCATGGGGAACCACAAGGTGGCTGATGATCCTAATCCTCTTAAGCCGGGCGAGAAAATCTCCTGCCTGACGTGCCACGACAACCACGCTGCGGACCGGGAAAAGCTGGTTCGGACCACGGAATACAAAGGCAAGAAAATGGACGTCTGCGACGCCTGCCACTCGGCCAACGATGAAATGCGCATGGCCGAAGCGCAGAAGCGGACGGACGAACAGGTGGCCCAGCGCGAGAAAGAGCAGAAGGCACTCGGCAAGCAACCTGACGTGATGCCGCGCCGGACACCGAAACCGGGGAAACAACCTTGAAATGAGATTGCCATGACACCAACAACAAAATTCGCCCGACTCCTCCAGATCGCCGTCGCGGTATTGGCGCTGTGCGGCCTGCTGGCCGCGGCAGATAGACCCAAGCCGCAAGCTCCGCCCGCCAGCCCGGGGCAACTGATCTGGCCGTTACCTCCGGAAAAACCGCGTGTGAAGTTCCTGCAGGTACTCAGCAATAACTTTGATGTGGAGCCGAGAAAGAAGAAGTCCTGGGTGGACAAGGTGGTCGGCAATGCTGACCCTAACGTCAACGAGTATTTTGAAAAGCCAGCCGGTATCGCTACGGATTCGCATGGCCGGGTCATCTTTGCGTCCACGCAGCGTTCCACAGTGTTCGTCGTGGACCTGCCGCAAAAGAAGGTCACCCGCATACAGGGCGAACGGGGCATCATCCTGCAGACGCCGCTGGGCGTGGTTGTTGACGCCCAGGACAACCTGTTCGTCTCCGACCCGCTTCAGCACATGGTCCTCAAGTTTGATCCTAATGGGCACTTGATCGCGACCATCGCCAGCCAGGAAGGGGTGAAGAACCCGGCCTTCATGGCCATTGATGAAGGCCGCCGCCGCTTGTATGTGGTGGATTCCCATCTGCACCAGGTGCTGGTGTTCGATCTGGATACTTTGAAGCTGAAAAACACCGTGGGCAAGCGCGGCGAGAAGAACGGCGAATTCAATTTTCCTGTGGGCATCGCCGTGGCTGGCGACGGCAGCATAGCCGTGACTGATACGGGAAGCTGTTCGGTGCAGGTATTCTCTCCCGAATTCAAGTTTGTGCGGCGCTTTGGCAAGCAGGGCGACCGTCCCGGTGAATTCATCCGGCCCAAAGGCGTGGCCATTGATAAAGAAGGCAACTACTGGGTGGTGGATGCCGCCTTCAATAACTTTCAGATTTTCAGCCCCAAGGGCGACCTGCTGATGTGGGTGGGCCAGTTCGGCAACGTGCCTGGGGCCTTCAATCTTCCAATGGGGATTTACATAGACAAGAACCAGAAAGTCTACGTGAGCGACCAGTTGAACCATCGCGTGCAGATTTTCCAGTTCCTCGGAGGAAGCCAGTGAGTTTCTGTTCGAACTGTTCGTCGACGGAACTGTTGCAGCCGGGCTCGGTTGTGACAGGAGAAACAAGGGGTACGCAGTCTTTGATCGTCAGGAGGTCATTATGAAATTAAGAGCTTGGGTCGGTCTGCTGGCTTTAGTGGTGTGCATGAGCCTTACGGCGAGTGCAGCCCGGGCCCCCAAATCGGCTGTCTTCGGTTCCGCCCATGATTTCAAAACACAATTGGGTGGCGCCAGCTACACGCTTTGCAACTTCTGCCACGTTGCCCATAAATTCGGCAGCGCGCCAACGGGTCCCGGCTACTTGCTGTGGAACCACACCCTGTCCAGCGTCGCCAGCTATGGGGTTTACACCAGTGACAGCATGCGTTCCACTCCCGCTGACCTGGGTGGCCAGCTGGTGGTAAGCAACCTGTGCCTGAGCTGCCATGACGGCACAGTGGCCATTAACTCCTGGTATGAAGTGCAAGCTGGAGCCAACTTCCAGCCGCTGCCGCAGGGCACACTCTTCATGCCTGATGACACCACGGTTCGCGATTTGACCAAACAGCACCCGGTCAACTTCGTGTATCCGGATGCCACCACGGCTGCCGCTATCGGCATTCAACCCGCCGCTGACCAGTTCTCAGTGGACGGCAACGGCAACGTTCCTCTGTTCCAAGGCAGAATGCAGTGCGCCACTTGCCATGATCCCCATGCAGGCCCCAGCTCGGGAGCACATTTGTTCTTCCGCACGTTCCCCAGCACCCCGGCTCAAACCTTGACCGGATCGTCCTGCGTCTATTGCCACTTGTAAGAGGCACACGGAGGGGGCCCAACGGGCCTCGCAAACCAAAGAGCCCCCTCCGTGATTTTTCTTATGGTTTGGGCGTATGAGGAATGAGACTCAAATTCGCAACTGGCTGCTGACAGCGATGATGGTGCTCATCTGTTGCACCGTGGCCGGCGCCCAATACCAATATTCTGGCTATGAGACTCCGCGCTGGCACGTGAACGGCTTTGGCGGTTTCGATATTACTCACACCACGCAGAGCACTACGCCTTCCAATTCAGAAAGCAGCCAGCTCTTTCCCCTCGGGGACCTGCGCATGAACAGCGACGGCTTTCTTCTTGATCCCAAGTTCCTGCATCTCAATGCCGGATTCGACTACCAGAAAGGGGCCAACACCTCAGAACGAGGCGACCTGGGGACCGGCGGCACGAACATTGCGGTAAGCAGCGTGTTCCTGCCCAGGAGCCACGTGCCTTTTCGCGCCAGCTATACCAAGACCAACCACGGCGTAACCGGGCTGGGCCTGGACCAGAATGACGACAATTCCCGGCTGGATTTGCAGTGGAACATGTTGTTCCCCAGCTTGCCGCAGGTGAATGTGTCCTTCCAGAAATACAGCAGCACCGTGCACGTGCCTTCATCGTTCGCGGACCGCACCACGGACGATCAGGCTTTCAACGCCGGCCTCTCCGACTCCTGGAAGGATTGGCGCTGGGCGGGCAACTTTTCCATGGGCCACGGAAACTCGACCGGCATATCACAAATCAGCCTGAACAGCCCCTTTGATAATT
This sequence comes from Terriglobia bacterium, assembly GCA_041486545.1. Taxonomy (GTDB): domain Bacteria; phylum Acidobacteriota; class Terriglobia; order Terriglobales; family Acidobacteriaceae; genus Angelobacter. The sequence continues at coordinate 3,025 of JBGPLR010000063.1, read as the reverse complement.
CCACCCGCGCCGGCGCGTTTCACCTGAGCCGCGGTTTCTGGGAAAACAAAGGCCGCCTGTCATTTGAAAATCGCGAGGTATGGCGGCGCGACCATCTGGGTGGCGACGGCACCAGCAAGAGCAGCGAGCTTACCAACAACGCGAACGTTGACTTGCAGATCACTCCCAAGGTTTCCGTGGGCGCCGGCTACGGATTTTCCCAGATTGATTTTCAAGGTGACGGCTTCGGCAGCGTGCTGCTTCCCGGCGGCGGCGGCGTCAGCGTGGTTTCGCTGGCTTCCAGTACCGCCAATTCAGCAAGCGGGCGTGTGGACTACCGTCCCATGGACCACCTGCGTTTCACCCAGGAAATCCGCACCACGTTCTCCAGTCCGGTCATCGGAGTCACGGAAAGCCGCACGCACTTCACGGAAACCGCGTCCACCATCTCCGCTGACCACCGCTGGCGCAGCTTTGATTTGATGGGCGCCTATACCGGCCGCTTCCAACTGACCGGCACCACGTTGGACCACGCGCCCGATTCGTGGTCCAACAGTTTTAACGGACGGGTTGTCTGGGGCAGCGCCCGTCGGGTTCGCCTCACCGCCGCGGCCAACAATACTCATCTCAATCTGGTGGAGCAGATCGGCGGATTCACCGACGAAAAACACGTTGGCCTGGAAGCGGAGACTGATCGCTTCAGGTATTTCCGGCTGCGCAGCAGCGCGGACTATTCCAACGTGGAATTGTTGAACGTCAGCGGCAACACCCGCACCAAGATGACGTCGTTCTCTCTCCAGGCTGACCAGCGGCGCTTCACGGTCACCTTCAACCGCTCCTTCATGGACGGGGCCGGAGCGATTTTTCCTGACGGCCTGATTGACCGCACGTTCCTGGTAGTTCCACTTCCCATCAACGCCCTGCTGGCGACTCCCTTGCTTAACCGGGCCACCCACACCCAGACCGTGAGCTTCATCGGACGGCCGCGGCGACGCCTGGACGTGACGGTTTTGTGGCGCAAGGAAGACACGCGCCTTCTGAACTCTGAACAGACTTTCAACGTTCTGCAGTCCAATGCCCGATACCACCTGGGCAAGTTTTCGGTGGAAGGCGGCTACTCCAGAAACATTAACGACGTGACAGTAGTCACAGGCCCTTCGGGCACGCGTCTGGCAATCTGGTATTTCCGTATAGGGCGGGATTTCAAGGTCTTTTGAAACGCCATGCAAGCACATACCCTCAAACCGAATGTCCGCCTGACTCTGGCAGGCTTGATCGCTGCGGGGCTGATACTGGCCCTGGGCGCTCGCGCTTATTCCGGGACGACTCCCCCCACGCCCACTCTACCGTTGTCCCTGGGCGCGGTGGATTACCTGGGATCGTTGCGCACTCCTTCTGACGTGAAAGGGAAGCCTTCAACCTTTAAGCGCGTGGTAGGCAAGATTCTCGGACTCGACCCTGACCACCGCGGCATGGTGTTACCGCACGGCGTGGCCGTGGACGATCATGGCCGGGTCCTGGTAGCGGACACAAAGGGCAAGGTAGTCCACATGTTTGACGCCGCTGGACGCAAGTACAAGCAGATCCATCCGCCGGACTCTGACCCGTTTCTGTCGCCTATCGCCATTGCTTTAGACAGCCGGGGACAAATCTACGTGACTGACTCCGGACGCGCGCGGATTTTCGTGTTTCGTGCTGACGGAAAGTTCCTGCACACCGTCGGTGCCCTGGGAAAGAAAGAAAGCATTTTTAAGCGCTGCACCGGGCTGGCCATTGACCGCAAGCACGGCGACACGATTTACGTTGTTGACACCATCGCGCATCGCATCGTGGTTTTGGGCGCTGACGGCAAGGTGATTGCCCGCATCGGCCAGCGCGGTGACGGTCCGGCGGAGTTCAACTACCCCACGCACATCGCTGTGGCGGCGGACGGCTCGCTCTGGGTTGTGGACTCGCTGAACTTCCGCGTTCAGCATCTGGACGCCTCCGGCAAATTTATTTCGGCTTTCGGCGGACAAGGCGACCGCGTGGGCGAATTTGATAAGCCCAAAGGCATCGCAGTGGATGCGCAAGGGCGGCTGCTGGTGGTTGAAGGAAGATTTGACCGCGTACAGGCGTACAGCGGCGATGGGCAAATAGCGTTTGCGTTTGGCAATACCGGCAGCGCCCCGGGAGAATTCTTCCTGCCGACCGGCATCGCCCTGGATAGCGACGGGAAAATTTACGTCGCCGACGGGCAAAACGGCCGCGTGGAAATCTTCCGCATGAAAGCCGCAGCCGAAGGAGGCCGCTGAGTGCGCCGGGCGGCGTCCATCGCGCTTCTGTTGTTGCTCGCCATCGGCACCGCCAAGCTGGCCGTATCCCAGGCCGGCAACAAATCATCCATCATTAACAGCAAGCACGATTTTCGGGCCGGTTCGTCCGCACAGACTCGCGCCGCCACCGGGAATGATGCTTGCGTCTTCTGCCACACGCCGCATAACTCTTCTGAGGGGTCGTACCTCTGGAACCACAGGCTCTCTACGCGTGATTTTCCCACGTACAGCAGCAGCACAATGCAATCCACCGTTACCGGAATTCAGCCGCAGGATGTCTCCAAGCTGTGTCTCAGCTGCCATGATGGCACCATCGCGCTGGGGGACACGGTAAATGACGGTTCCATTGCATTTGTGCAGGGCAACAGTTACACCTTGCCGGCCAGTTCCGCGTCCAACCTGGCAGGCGACCAGACATTCGCCAATTACCATCCGTTCGGTTTTGTCCCGCGCGTAGGACCGGAGACGGTAAATCCGCCGCCGATGGATCCCGTGCATCTGGACAGAGCCGGAAAACTGCAATGCACCACCTGCCACGACCCGCACAAAGAAGATGCTGACGCCACCACCGGCAAGTTCCTGGTGAAATCCAATCAGGGCGCAGCCTTGTGCCTGGTGTGCCACCAGAAGCTGGGCTGGGCCGGTTCCGTGCACAGTGCTCCGCCGGACCCAACAGAAGACTTGCGTTATACATCGCTGCAGGGCGCGCACACCGGTTACACCGGAGTTCG
>JBGPLR010000062.1:0-11127 GCA_041486545.1 Terriglobia bacterium | reverse complement strand
TTGATGAAATAGAACCAGAAAAAACCGTGATACTCGCCCGGACCGCTGTGCATGGTGAAATTGAAATACGGAGGCATGCGCAACGTGGCCAGAACATGCCAGGGCGCGGCGATGGCCAGGAAAATCAGCGCTCCGCTCAGCAAGTGCAGCCGCCGCCAGCTTTGCCGCGATAAAAACTGGCGCGTCAATCCCAGGTAAAGAAGCGTGGCGCCGGCGGGAATGGCCAGCGCGATCAGCCCTTTGAGCAGCACTCCTGCACCCAGGCTGGCGGCCATCACGGCGGCCCAGCGGCGGGGATGAGGCTCTTCTCCATCTTCATCCAGCGCGCGCTGAAAAGCCCAAAGGCACAGACATATGCACAGGGCCAGCATAGCGTCTGGAATCAAAATGCGCGTGAACAGAAACAGTCCGACACAGGTGGCCAGGACCAGCCCGCTGTAGAATCCCGCGCGCGCGCCAAAAGCCCAGCGGCCGTAGCGCGCTGTGACCCAGCACAACAGCACGGCGGCCAGCGCAAAGGGGAGACGCGCAGCCCAATCATGAACGCCGAAGGCGAGATACGAGACGGCGATCAGCCAGTACGGCAGGGGGGCTTTTTCCATGTAGGCGACGCCGTCCAGGCGGGGGACCACCCAATCGCCGGACTGGATCATGTTGCGCGCCAGTTGCGCATGAGCTGCGTCCACGTCGTCCATCAAGCCGGGTGGCGAGACCATGCAGCCGAAGAACACGATAGCGGCAATCGCTATGAGCACCAGTTCGTCGCGCCACGGCCCCGACGCAGCACGCGCTTCGACCACGGGGGGAACAGCTAGTTCCTGTTGCTCCAGGATTTCAGTAACAGCGGTAATGCGGGGACCTCTCCATCTTGCAGATGCGTTCTTTGTGTGCCGGCACGTCTTGAGGAGCGGGCAGAAGCTGCAGAACTTCTCCGTCGCTACGGGTGGCGCCGTGCGTTTGAAAGGCCACTTCTTAGATCAAAATCCGGGGAAACACGTCCGGCAGAAATTCACCTGGCGGCAGCCTTTGGCAACATGAATCTTCTTATGTTTTGGGCGTTTACGTTGTAAAAAATTGTAAATGATTCGATGGCGCAACACCTAAGGGCTTTCGCAGCGGGGCCTGAAGCCTTTCGCTGCTGTGCGAAAGCACTCTCATTCTTGTCCGTTAGCACAATGCTGATTATGTCCGTAAGTTCGCCGCGGATGGGAAAGCTGACAGCCTCTTCCGCCGCTACGCGCAAGTGTGCGCCGCATTCTCAGACCCGGGCGATCTACCCGGGCAACGCGGCTCAGGCCCCCGGAAAAGAGGCGTAAAAAAAGCCCCGCCATGCGGCGAGGCTGATTTTGTCGAATCTGCGAGCAGCCTTAGGGCGTGGGTCCGCCTGAAGTGCTTCCGCTGGTGCCGGAAGTTGTGGTTGAACTCGCAGGACACGGTCCCAGATTCATGCCGACCAACGCCTGGCAGAGATCAATGCGTCCGTGGCCCATCTGTTGCACCGCCTGGGCATGAGATACCGCGTTGGCGACGTCACCGGGATGCATCGTCGGCTTCGCCTGTAGCAGCATCGCCGCTTCGCCAGCCACCAGAGGCGTGCTGAACGAAGTGCCCCATCCCGCGGCGTAATTGCCGCCAGGATACGAGGTGATTACGCCTTCGCCCGGAGCCGCTACGTAGATAGCGTTGGTGCCGAAATTGGTAAAGACGCTCTTGGCGTCCTGATTGCTGGTGGATCCCACGCCGATCACATTGCCGTAAGCCGCGGGATATACAAGAATTTGCTGGCCATCATTGCCGGAGGCAGCCACGATCGTCACACTCTTGCTCAAGGCGTATTGGATGGCATTTTGCAAGGCCGGCGAGCTCTGCGTGATCTCAAAGCTCATGCTGATGACGTTGGCCCCGTGGTCAGCCGCGTAGTAGATGGCGCGGATAATATTGAACAAGTCAGAATTGCCGTCCGCAGTGAATGCCTTCAGCGGCATGATCTTTGCGCCCGGGGCAATCAGGTGGACCAGACCGGCCGTCATGGTGCCATGGCCAAAGGCCTTGGGAACGATGCCTTCCAGGATGCCGGCGGTGGACTGGGTCAGGATGGCCACGGTGGACGCATTCAACTGGACCAGGTTCTGGCCTTCCAGGATGCCTGCGGTGGATTGAGTCAAGGACGCGGCCACCGTTGGATCCAGATCAAGCAGCTCAGACGCCGACCCGCTCAGGTTACGCGTGAAATCAAATCCGGGAACGAGCACCGGACTCAGCAACGGATGGCTGGGGTCCACGCCGGTATCAATGATCGCAACCACAATTCCTGTGCCGCTAAGCTTGGAGCCTTGCGCGTCTGACAGGCGGACAATCGCGGCCGCCGTCTGTTGCACGTAGTTACTCGGTACACTGGCGCCGAAGTAGCTGACCACTGTCCGTCCCGGCAGGGTCTCAAGGATTCCGGCGGTGGATTGGGTCAAGCTTACGATGGTCGCGCCGGACAGCTCAGGTACTCCCAGTGCCCGGTTGGGCTCAAAACTGGTGACGGAGGAATCGGTAGCTATGGTGGGATCAACGGAAAAGGTGGAAACCAGGTAAACCCCGGCGGAGGAGCTGCTGGAGACCTGGGAAACTTGTGTCAAGCCATGTTTGCCACACACATCGCTCACTTTGGAAGGCGAGGTCACCAGGACAAAATTGTCCTGGGCCAGCAGAGAGGCACTCCCCAGCAAGCAGACCGCATACAAAATCGATCGCAGTAATCTGTGTTTCAACATTTCCGTCAATCTTTAAACAATCTTCAGTTTTTGTAATGTTACTCGCACACATGCAGGACATGATCTCGATTCATGGACATCATTCCTAAGTGTGCTGTCACGTCTTTCGGGTAGCCGTTCCGTCGGGGACTCCGAAAGGTAAAACCCTTGCCCTGCCCAGAAGCCAAGCCTTGATGCGAGAACAGTATAGCCACAGTATCCCGAGCTTGTTTCAGCTTTAATGTTGGCCAGGATAAGGGCACCTTTGGAGACGAAACTGCAACCAAAAAGCCGGAGCTTAAAATATTCCAAGGTTAGCCATTATTGCTTTTGTTTTTAAGGTCTCATGCATGGTTTATTGACAGAATCGTCAAAAGAGACTGGGCATACTGCTAGATTTTGGAGCAGGCAGGCAGATACAAGATTGGCCCATTTTCCCGAATGAAAGTGTCCTAAGGTTACCAGTGGATTAAGGACGCTAATAAATTCTTGGGGGTGAGCAAAAGGGGACACAAGAGAGGAACAAAAGCGGGCGATTGCCGGGCGGGGACTACTGCTTGGGACAGCCGCCGCTGCCGCTGCCGCCGCTTCCTGAGCTCCCAGAGCTGGAACCCAGGCTGCTGAAGGCCTGGCAGAGATCAATGCGGCCATAGCCCATGTCACTGACCGGCTTGGCCTTGGACAGGGCATTCAGAACGTCACCGGGCTTGCTGCCGGGCTTGGCCTGGAGAATCAGGGAAGCCGCTCCAGCCACCATGGGAGCGCTGAAGGAGGTTCCCCATCCCGCAGCGTAGTTGCCGCCGGGATAGGTGGTAATGACGCCTTCACCGGGTGCGGCCAGCTGCACAACTCCGGAGCCATAATTGGAGAACGTGCTGCGGCCGTCCGCGTTGGTGGTGGAACCTACCCCCTGTACTCCGCCAATGCTTGCCGGATAAACCAGGGTCTTTAAGCCGTCATTGCCGGAAGAGGCAATCACGACGATGTTCTTGCCCAGCGCGTACTGAATGGCCGCCTGCAGGCTGGGCGAATTCGCCGGCATGCTGAAACTCATGCTGATGACGCTGGCGCCATTGTCAGCCGCGAAATAAATAGCGCGAACGATGTCGCTGGCGGTAGCCATGCCGTCTGTGGTGAAAGCTTTCAGCGGCATGATCCTGGCGGTGGGCGCAATCATGTGGGCAACCCCCGCGGTCATGGTGCCATGCCCGAAATCCTGCGGAACCAGGCCTTCCAGAATGCCGGCCGTGGACTGGTTCAGAATGGCGGCTGAGTAAGAGTTCATGGGAACTACGTTCTGCGCTTCCAGAATACCCGCCGTCGACTGTTCCAGAATGCCGGCGGTGGACTGCTCCAGAATGCCGGCCGTGGACTGGTTGATCAGGGCGGCGTCACTGAACTCAGAAGGAATGCCGCTTGTATTGTGGACGAAATCAAAACCTGGCACCAGGACGCCGGCCAACGCGGGATGCTGCGGATCAACGCCGGTATCAATGATGGCGATGGTGCCTGCGCCGGTGAATGGATAGGCAGCGCGCGCATCGCCCAACCGAATAAGGGATGTGGCGGTCTGGCTGACGTAGTTGCTGGGTACCGTGCTGCCAAAAAACGAGACCAGGGTGCGGCCGGGAAGAGTTTCAAGAATCCCAGCGGTAGACTGGGTCAGGACGGGACCGGTCAGGCCGTTCAGGGTCTCCGGCAACGTGATGGACGCGTTAACTTCAAAACTGCCCACGACCAGGTCGTCTTCAACCTCGGTTTCAACGGCGGCGACATCAGTGGACGCGGAAGTCACAACATAGACGCAGTTGGCTGCATCGCGGATTTCGCTGACGATGGTAAGGCCGTGGCTGGCGGCAAAGCTCTGGGCATCCACCGAAGCCGGGATGGTGAGAACATAACTGGTCTGCGCCGTCGCGGGTAACGCGAGCGCCAGCAACGCGCCGAAAATGACGGAAAGACGCAGTGTCCTCATGTTAAGAACTTCCACTTATAAGATTGCTTATGGCTCCAAAAAAACTTAAGCCTGCGGCGCCTGCCCCAGCAAGACTTCTAACTCTTGCCCTTGCGATTCCAGCGGCACCAGCAGACGGAGATCCGTATCGGGGACGTACTCCATCTGAAATTCACCGAATGAGTTGCTCATGGAGCGGGCCAATTCGCGCTGCCCTGCCAACAGGATCACCGGCAGATGGGCCATGGGATCCTCAGGCGCGTTCTGGTTGGAGATTTGTCCTACCAGAACCATGCTGGCCGAGCCTTTTTCATGCTCAAAGCGCAAATCAACAGAGTACTCACCGGCATGGAACAGCACTTGGCGGCTGATCTGGTGCGTTCCGCGGACTCCAACCGGCTGGGGATCATTCAAACTGTCATACACCAGAGAGGCGAACATGCGCTGCAGCGGGGAGCGACGCGGCTCCCTTCCCATACTGAACAGAGCTTTCACCTGCCGCTCTGTGCTCTCCGGGACCTGGTATGCGTCTTCACGGACGCAGACTTTTGTAAACTTCAGAAAGAGCTGCTCAATCTTTCCGCATTTAATACAGCCAGCGGCCAGATGAGCCTGCATCTGCCCTTGTTGATCGGGCGAGGCCAGGTTCCTGGCGTAATCAGCCCACTCAGTAACATCGAAATGGCGCGCGGCTTGAGGCATATCTTCTTCTTCGTCTCTATTAAATCTAAGGGGAACACAGCTTCCGGGTCCGTGTTCCCCTTTTTAGCAGTCGACGGATGAGCCTGCTTCTGTAATACAAGAGTCAGAAGCAGGGCTAAAAATATAGGTATTCAAGACTTTACAAACCTTTACCAAGATCCTTAAGAAAACTTGCCAACCAGGCAAAACGCCGCCCAATAGTAAGGGTGAGGCCGCTTTTGCCTTAGATTCACAACCGCACGCTGCAAGGCTTGTGCCTTGTTGGGCAGTTCGCGATACGCGGTATAGAAATCTCTCATGAATTCGGCCGTGCTCTGGTCGTGAACTTCCCACAAACTCACCATCAGAGTCTGGGCGCCGGCGTACAACAACCCGCGCACCAAGCCGATCAGTTCATCACCACCAATGACCACGTTCATCCCTGTCCCGCAGCCACTCAGGGTGACCAGTTCCGCGTTGAACTCCAACTGGTACAGATCAAACAAGCTCAGCAGCGAGTTACCCAGGCGGATGGACGAGAACATGGGATTGTCCTGGCGAAAATAACCGTGCGTGGCGATATGAATGTAGCGGCTCTGCGCGCCAAATGTGCGCAGGCGTTCCTCGGTGGCTTCCTCGCCCAGAAACAGCCGGGCGTTGGCCATGCTTGCGGCAACAAAACGGCCTTCCTCTTCTATATAGGGAGCGCGCGCGTCGGGAACCGCCAGCACCAGGGTCTCTCCCGGTCCTTCCGACAAGGCCTTTTCCTGGCAAATAGCAAAGATGCTGCCGCTAGGGGCATAGGAAATGGAAAAATCATCAATCAGGTAGCGACGGCCGTCCGACAGTGCGTGGAAAGGCAGGTAATGCAGGAAGCTATGGGGAACAATCACCAGATTTTCCGCCTGGAGCTGGCTGCGGATCGGCCGGATGAGCAAATCGTAGAGTTCTTCCAGATGGGCCTGGGTGGCCTGTAAAAGCGATTTTTCGCGGGGCCGGATGTAGTCATCGCCCAGCCGGAATTTTGCCAGTTGCAACTGCAACAGGCGGAGCTTGGTGCGCACGGCGCCGGCATCGGCCAGCGGCAGAATCTTCAGGCGGTCGCGCGAAGCCAGGCACACATAAAACTGATCGCGCGCCAGGTAGAACTCCAACATCTGGGTATTGGGGGGCAGGACCCGCTGCAGTTCGCGAGCGGAAATAGTCTTGGCATTCTGCAGGCTGGCAAACTCAACGTCAGTGCTTTGCAGATGGGAGAAGGCCTTGACCAGGGCGTCTTCGTATTCGCGCCCCTGCAGACGCAACTGCTGGATACGGGCTTGCGTACCCCCTTCCGGACTGAGCTCCTGCAACTCGATCTGGTGATACGTCCAATTCAATTTCTGGCGAAGGTCGCGGTACTGGGCCATGGCAGGAGACTGTTCCAACTTACGGCCGGTAAGCGATGAAGCGCGGAAAGCGATCAAGTCCGCCAGACTGCGCGACTTGGCCTGCTCAATGTATTCGAACGTATCGTGCTCGGTGCAAGCCCGCGAGTGCACGGCCAGCGAAGTCACCACCAACCCCTCATAGACCGTGAGTTTGTTCTTGAGAAACGCGATCTTCAACTCTTCTTTGCCCAGGTGGCTGCGCAGGTCTTCCAGCTTGTGATAGGCCTTCTCATAGGCCTGGCGGGCCAGTTCAATGTTGCCGCTGGTCTCTTCCGCCTGGCCCAGCATAAAGTACGCCTGATAGGTGGTCGGGGAATCAATATGCAGCAGGCGGGACAGCGCGGAACTGCAGTAGCGGCGAGCTTCATCGGCGTCTGAGCTGCGGACTTCAATGGCGGCCAGCAGCAACTCGCACAGCGCGGCTTTGGCCGGGAGCAAGGACGGACCGAAGTACTCCAGCGCCGAGAGCGCCAGATCTTCAGCTTCGTCGTCTTGTCCGGCCTCGTACAGGACCAGCGCTTTGTAAAGATCAATCAGCGCCGGCCAAAGGCGGTTTAACTCTTCGATAAACAGCGCGCGCGCCTGATCAAACACCCGCAACGACTGGCGATAGTGCCCCTGCTGGCTGACGGCGATGGCCGAAAACGTGGCCGCCTTGGCTGCTTCATAGCGCATGCCCAGTTGCCGGAAGGCCAGGTACGCCTGCTGCGCCAGTTCGGTGCCGCCTTCGGTCAGGTTCAGCTCCAGGTAAATCTCGGATTGGTCCAGATCGCAAAGGGCCTGGTGATATTTGTCGCCCAGGGTGAGACAGAAGGTGCGCGTCTGGTCATACATCTCGATGGCGCGCAGGTATTCGCCCTTGAGGTAGTGGAGATAAGCAATGTTGTAATCGGCTTCCGCCACCAGCAGCGAGAAGCCGTGCTGCTCGCAATGCCGCCGCGCCAGCTGGTAAGTTTCCTGGGCCAGCGTAAACTCATTCAGGCTGATGTAGCAGACGGCAAGGTTCCTGAGGACGATGGCGATGTCCATGGGCTCGCCGCAAGTGAGGAAGTCGCGGTAAGCGCTCTCATAAAGCTCCTGCGCTTCGCGAAAGCGGTCCTGGCGGTAATAGATGTTGGCGACGTTGCTGTCCAGACGCGCCAGGCGCAACTGGTCGCCATGCGCCGCAAACACCGCGCGGGCCTTGGCGCCCAGGGCCAGCGCCCGTTCATATTGACCATCGTAAATCAGGCTTTGCAGCGCTCCATTGATGGTCAGGGAAGCGTCAAAATCAGACCCCAGCGCGTCAAACCCAGCGATGGAAGTCTCATACTCCTTGATGGCTTCACGATAGTTGCCCTTGAGCGAGACCACGTGGCCCATGGCGCGCGCGCACTTGGCGGAAATGTAGGGATCGTTGAGATCCACGGCGATCCAGCGGCAGGCTTCCGCCAGCCTCTCTGAGCGCTCCAGGTTAGCGCGCAGGTTGGCAATGACCCCGCGATACAGTTGGTCGAAAGTTTCCCGGCTGAGAAAGTCCGGGCGCTGCTTCAGCAAAGCGCGGCGCTGCGCGGGATCAGAAACCTCTGAGGCTTCAACGATCCATGGTTCCAGTTCCGCCGGACTGCCGATACGGTCCACGATCAGAACCCCAGCTCCGCCAGGATTTTTTGCAGGCGATTCAAGCAGCGGCCACGGATAAAGCCGATGGACCCGGTGGCCAACCCCAGTTTCTGGGCCACTTCGTTGTACGGCACCGGCGGCTGCTCAAAGAAGAGGAGCTGCACCAGTTGCGCGCACCGCGGCGAGAGCTTGACGAGGGCGTCGCGCACCGCCTGTTCTTCCTGGATTTCCTGCATTACTTCCGGCGCCGGGGCGATTTCTTCCGCCATCTCCTGTTCCATGGCGTCCAGCTCCACGTCCTGCCCGCGCTGCTGCCTTTTGAAATGAAAACACTTGTGGGTGGCCACGGTGATCAGCCAGGAACGCAGGGACTCAACCTTCCGCAGTTTGGAAAGATTGGTGAACAGGTCCACACACACGTTCTGAAAGACGTCTGAGGCGTCGTCCGGGCTCATCCGGTACTTGACGGGAACGGAATAGATCAGCCGTTTGTATTTCTCAATGAGACGGTTCCATGCCCGCTCATCGCCGTTCAAACACTCCTGGACAAGCCGCTCGTCTTCCGCCGCTGCGTCCTTAGGCGTGGGTATGGTTATCTCTTTGGCGTTGTCGTCCATTGACCTTCAATGTTTTCCAGTGGGGGTGTGCCAAAAAAGTTCGTCTGCGTTCCAGAGAATATAGTTATCAATTATAGCTGGGCGCACATTACCCAAGTCCTGGGACGCTCCGGCCAGGATGTTGGGGCTGGCAAGAAAAACCACCGGCGTCTCCGCGGCCATGATCTCCTGCACCCGGTCATACAGTTTTTTGCGCTGGCGATAATTCACGGTGATCAGTTGCTGCTGCATCAGCTTGTCAATCTCAGCTTCCCAGGGCGTGGCCGGCTGCTTTTCATCGAGGCGCCAGAGATGGCTTTGTCCGCTGGAGAGCAGAAAGTTGATGTCGGAGTTGGGATCGGCATCGCCGCTGCCCAGCCCCATGACGGCGGTTTCATAGTCGTGCGACTGCACCACGCGGTCCACCATGGAGCGGAACTCCAGGCCCACCACATGGACGTTCATCCCCAGCTTTTTCAGGTCATCCTGGATCAGCGTGGCCATCTGGCTGCGCTGGACGTTGCTGGAACTCACCAAAATGCTGAACTCCACGGCCTGCCCGGAGGCATCGAGCAACCCGCCGTCCCGGTTCCAGGAAAAGCCCGCCGCCTGCAGCAGCTTGCGCGCCGCGGCTTCAGAATGTTCTGTGGGTTTCAGCGCTGCATTGATCCACAGCTTGTTGCCGCCGGTGACGTTGGTGACCAGCGGCGCCCCGCGATTGCGATACACCAACCGCAACAGGGCGGCGCGGTCCACGGCGGCGGACACGGCCTGGCGGAAACGCGGATCAAGAAACCACTTTTGCCGTCGCGCGACCGCCGGCAGCTTGCTTTCCAGCCCGGCATTCAAATTGAACAGAAGAAAGTTGTATTCCATGCCGGGACCAACGTCGAACAGCTTGTAGTGACGGGCCTGCTGCTCCGGCTCAAGCGCGGCAAAATTCTCCGCGCTCAGCGGGCTGATGGCCTGGGTCTCACCCGCCTGGAAGCGCGCCACCTGAGCGTCGCGGCTGGGCACGGTGAGGAAAACCAGTTCGTCCAAATATGGCAGCTTCTGGCCTTTGGCGTCCTTCCTCCAGTAATAAGGATTGCGCTCCAGGACGATTCGTTCACCGGGGACCACCTGCTTGAGCCGGAAAGGACCGAGTCCGGCAATCCTGTCCGGCGACGTGGCCAGTGTCCAGACTTTGGCGATGCGGTCTTCCTGATAGTCCTTTTCCAAGAGGTGACGCGGCAGGATGGCCACACTGTCAAAGACGCGCTCAGCCACGGCATAAGGAGCGGCAAAGGAGAAGCGGACGGTGTACGGCCCGAGCTTCTCCACACGCATGGGCTGGCCGGCGACGATCAGCAGGTCGCGCTGCGGAGAATGTATTTTCTCGTCGAGATATAGCTTGTAGGAGAAGACAACGTCGTCGGCATCAAAGGGAGCGCCGTCAGAAAATCGCAAGCCACGGCGGAGTTGCACGGTCAGGCTCTTGCCGTCGCGCGTGGCGGTCCAGGATTTGGCCAGCGCGGGGACGGTCTTCTGGGTGTCACGTTCAATGTGAACCAAGTCGGCCGTCAGGCGGCGAATCACGTCGCGCGAAGGCTGGTCGAGAGCAGTCACTGGATTGAGTGTTTTGGGTTCAGAAGACTGGGCGACAACCAAACGTCCGCCCAGTCGCCCAGCCTCCGCAGGCGGGCGAAGAATGTCATCCTGGCCAACTGCCGGCGTGCAGAACGCTGCCGACAAAGCCAGTCCGGCTAGTGCGCACAGCGCGGTCCGCTTGATCGTCTGAGGCATTCCCATTTACTCCGCAAAAGAAATCTAGACTGCGGTTTTCAGCCTTTCCTGAAACACATCGGCCAGGGCATGGCACGCCAGAAAAACCGGCGCCGGCGCCAGACCGGGCAATAACATCCACCAATACGATGAAATCACGTGAAACTGCTGCGCGTTGGCCAGCATGCTGCCCCAGCTGGGAAACGGTTCCCCCACTCCCAGCCCCAGATAAGAAAGAGTGACTTCAGCCATCATAAACAAAGGCACCAGCAGCGCCATCTGAGTTAGGACAACGCCCAGGGCCGCGGGCAGGATGTGGCGGCGCATCAGATAAAACTTGCCGGCCCCAAACCCGCGCG
>JBGPLR010000061.1:0-11196 GCA_041486545.1 Terriglobia bacterium | reverse complement strand
CCCGATCTGCTGGAGCCGCTGGCCAAGCAGATGGTCAACGCGTCGCGGAATTCCCAGCTTTGGGTGGTCACACACTCGCAACGCCTGGCCGAGCTGGTGGAGCAATTCTCCGGCGAATCGCCAGTGCGACTGGAGTTGAACGGCGGCGAGACCCGCGTGGTCGGGCAGAAACTGGTGGAGATCAGCGAAGAAGCCGGCTAGAGCGCCTCATGCGTTATCCATTTGCACGTCCAGCGTTTCTCCTCCCCTTATTCAACTTATGACCGTGTAGTGGATCTTGGCTCCATCATTAGTCGATTTTCATCTCTTGTTGCACACTTCTCGACTTCAGGGCGAGAAAGAAAATGCCGCGTTTTCCTCAGCGGCGGATCACACCTGTCACGGGTCAACTATATTTTTCGCCCCACTCGCCACTCTACTAGAGCAAGCGTCCGCTGGTTGGAGAGTTAAGGGGTCGAGATGTGTACCGCGTGGGTCCAGGACGCTCCAATTGAGATTTACTGAATAAGGGCGTCTGCAGTGATTCACGATCGCGTTCCATTGCACAAGAAATCCGGCGAATCAGGCATGATCGAGTCTCATTGCTCGGGATGCGGCATGTTCATTGCCGCCAGCGCCAGCCTTCGACTATTGCAAATAGCAGAGGAACGGCATCACTGTCCTCCGCCTTCGACCGTACAAGGCGGGGCGGACTTCTTCCGCGCCATGAAGCCGGGTGAGCCGGCCTATTTACCGGCAGAATCTGACATGGCGTTGGAATTGCCGCCGGACGACAAAGTTGGCCGCCTGCTGCGCGAGCTCGCCAGCAAGCAAACGCAGCTCGACGCATGGCTCAGAAGCTCAGACACGCATGCCGTCTGGTTTCGTAAGGACCCGATCGCGGCCATCCGTGCCGCCAATCTTGGGATTGAAGAAGAATTTCTGAAGGAACTGGAATCCGTGGCGGCTACCATCGCTATGAAACTCAATCCCCGGCTTTGACCATGGCCCGCAAGTTATGTAAGGCCTTCCGCCGATTCTGCCCGGTCATGCGAACGCCAGCTTGATCGCGGACGTTGGCGCCGCGGTCGTCCAACCCGCTTCTGCCGTGGCGGACGTTTGTCTTATAGCCAGCATAAATATTTTCAATTTCCATGCGGACGCCTCCAGTCGGTAAATTGTGTGTTAAGCTCCTGCCCGGATTGGCCGCCAGGAGCTTTTACCTAATATGCGAAATCGCTGCCTGATCGGTTTCACCGTCTGCATCTTCTATTTATTGCCTCTGCGAATTGTGGCGCAGACTCCGGGAAGCCCGGCGGCGCCAGCAGCAGCAGCGACTGCCCCTGCGGCGGCGCAGAATGACCGTCTGGCGCGCGTGGAGCAGCAATTGGCGGACGCCAAAAGCTCTGCCGACAATGCCTGGATGCTCACCTGCTCTGCCCTGGTGCTGATGATGACCGGCCCCGGTTTGGCGCTCTTTTACGGCGGCCTGGTGCGCAAGAAAAACGTTTTGGCCACCATGATGCAGAGCCTGGCCCTGATGGCGATTGTCACCGTCACCTGGGCCATCTTTGGATACAGCCTGGCCTTCGGGCCGGGCAACAGTTTCATCGGATACTTCCACAACTTCCTCTTGCACGGCGTGGGCGCGGCCCCGGACGCCGAGTACGCCGCCACCATCCCGGCACAGACCTTCATGATCTACCAGTTGATGTTTGCCATCATCACCCCGGCGCTGATTACCGGCGCCTTTGCTGAACGCATGAAGTTCAGCGCCATGGTGGTGTTCATGGTGCTGTGGTCTATCGTGGTGTACAGCCCCATGGCCCACATGGTGTGGGGCAAGGGCGGCCTGCTGAACGCTGCGCTGGGCGGACGCTTTCCCACGCTCGACTTCGCCGGCGGCACCGTGGTCCACATTACATCCGGTGTTTCCGCGCTGGTGTGTGCGCTGTACATGGGGAAGAGAATCGGCTATCCCAAAAATGCCATGCCGCCGCACAGCGTGGTGCTCAGTTTTATTGGTGCGTGCCTGGTGTGGGTGGGATGGTTCGGATTCAACGCCGGCAGCGCTCTCGGCGCCGGCAGCCTGGCAACCAGCGCATTCGTCGCCACGCACTTTGCCGCCGCGGCCGCGGTGATCGGCTGGAGCGCTGCAGAGTGGAAACGCAACGGCAAACCCAGCGCCCTGGGCGCGATCTCCGGCGGTGTGGCCGGACTGGTCGCCATTACTCCAGCGGCAGGCTTTGTCAGCCCGATGGCCGCGCTGGCCATTGGACTCATCGCCGGCTTCTGCTGCTATTGGATGGTGTCCAGGGTGAAAAACCGCTTCGGCTACGATTACACGCTGGACGCTTTCGGCGTCCACGGCGCCGGCGGCACCATCGGCGCAATCCTCACCGGTGTCTTCGCCATCAGCGCGGTCAATCCAATGTTCAAGGACGCCAAGGGAAACGTGCTGCCGTCCGGTATGCTGGAAGGCAACGGGCATCAGATGTTGAACCAGCTTACGGGAGTGGCCATAGCCTGGGCGCTGGCCATCGTGGGCACGCTGCTGATCCTGTGGCTGGTGGACAAGACGATCGGCCTGCGCGTATCGGAAGAGCATGAAATTCAGGGCCTGGATCTCTCGCAGCACGGCGAAGAAGGCTATTACTGGGAAACATCGGCGTAGCATGGTGGGAACTTTGGTGGGCCGAAAATCGGACCGGCGGTTTGGTACGGAATCGTTGACCGGAATGTTTGTGTTCAACGAGAGTATTTGCATTCGGATGCAGAGCGCCGTAAGCACAAAGGAAGCCAGTAAAGAAGTGGTAGAGCAGACCTTCAGATCTGTCTGAGCATAGCGAAACGGAGGTCGGAAGCTAGTGCAACCGAGCGCCGTAGGCGCGGAATGAGTTAGCCCAGGGCGGAAGCCCTGGGTAAGCGAACAACAACATGCGAGCCCCGGAGGGGCGGCACAAAAATGACCAAGATTGAAGCGATTATTCGCACCTCCAAACTGGACGCGGTGAAAGACGCGCTGCATGAAATCGGCGTGGAAGGCATGACCGTCCTTGAAGTCCGCGGCCACGGCCGGCAAAAGGGCCATACCGAGTTCTATCGCGGACAGGAATACACCGTGGACCTGATCCCCAAAACCAAGATCGAGCTGGTGCTGGATGATGATATGGCGGAAAAAGTCGTCCAGGCCATTATGAATTCCGCGCGCACCGGAAAGATTGGCGACGGAAAAATCTTTCTCTCCCGCGTGGATGAGGTCATTCGCATTCGCAATGAAGAGCGGGGCCCGGGCGCTCTTTGATTTTCTCCAGGCGCGTTGAGCGTTCGGCAGAATCTTCATCATGAGCACAGCAGCGCTATCCAGCGGCCACTTGCGGGACCTGTACACCGGGGAATCGGCGCGCATCCAAAAGGAATTTGCCGCCACCGGCGACGGCCGTGCCGCCGTCCTGCAACGCGCGCAACTGCTGGACCAGATCATTGTCCGGCTGTGGGAAACCTTTCTTTCGCGACAGCCCGGCGGCAAACTTGCACTCGCCGCCATCGGTGGATACGGACGCAACAGCCTCTTTCCTTTCTCTGACGTTGACCTCCTCCTTCTGCACGCTGATCGCGAAGCTGAGACCGCATCGAAAGACGCTATCCGCAGCTTTTCGCAGGAGCTGTGGGACCTGGGAATCAAGCTCAGTCCGGCCAGCCGTACTCTGGAAGAATGTGACCGCTTTGATCCCAACAACGTAGAGTTCTCCATCTCGCTGCTCGATTGCCGCTTCCTGGCGGGCGACCGCGAGTTGTTCACCCGGCTTCGCGACAAAGTTGTCCTGAAGCTGGTCATGCGTGAAGCGCAACTCCTGGTCCAGCGGCTGGTGGAGCTGGCGCGCGCGCGCCATGCCAAATACGGCAGCACGGTCTTCCATCTGGAACCCAACATCAAAGACGCGCCCGGCGGGCTGCGGGATTACAACGTGTCGCACTGGCTGGCCCTGATTTCTTCCATGGACAAACTCCAGAACTGGCCCGACGAACGCGCGTTGCTCCCGGCTTCCATGCGCAAGCAAGTGGACGCAGCCCTGGACTTCCTGACTTCGGTCCGCTGCTTTCTGCACATCCGCCATGGCCGCGACGACAATTCACTCACCTGGTCGGCGCAGGATGAAGCCGCCGCGCGCAAGATCGGAGTCTCCGACGCCGAGGCCCTCACCGCTGCCGACTGGATGCGCATCTACTTCAGCCACGCCCGCAATGTCCATCGCGTATGCCTGCAATTGCTCGACGAAGTTCCCGCAGCGTGGTCGTCCATTTACCGGCAATTCCAGACCTGGAAGTCGCGCGTCTCGAATTCTGAGTTCTCCGTGGTCCACAACATGGTCTTCCTGCAACCATCGGCGGCGATCAAAGATCCGGAAACGTTGCTGCGTTTGTTTCACTTCATCGCCCAGCACGGTCTCAAACTCAGCACCACCACGGAACAGCATGTGGAGCAGGTGCTGCCTTCCATGGCGGCCACGCCGCCGCGCGGCGCGGAACTGTGGATCTATCTCCAGGAAATCCTTCTTCAGCCGCACGCCGCGGACGCCCTGCGCGCCATGCATGCTCTGCGCTTTCTCACCCTGGTGCTGCCCGAACTCAAAGCCACCGACGCCCTGGTGGTGCGCGACTACTACCATCGCTTCACCGTGGACGAGCATTCCATCCTGGCCATAGACAGCTTGCACCAGCTCCGCCAGTCGCCATCGGAGTGGGACCAGCGCTACGCCGAGTTGCTCAACGAACTCGAGCAACCCGAGCTGCTGTATCTCTCGCTGCTCCTGCACGACGTGGGCAAAGGCGCGCCGCAGGGAAGCGGTGGCCACATCGCCGCCGGAATGGAGCTCGCCCAGAGCGCTCTGGAGCGGCTGGATCTGGAGCCCCAAGACCGCGACACCGTGGTGTTCCTCATCGCCAACCATCTGGAAATGTCGGCCGCCATGCGGCGTGACATTTTTGATCCGGAAACCGTGCGCGTCTTCGCGGAGAAACTGCAATCGCCCGAGCGCCTGAAGATGCTCTGCCTGATGACTTTTGCCGACATCAAGGCCGTCAACCCGGAAGCGCTCACTCCATGGAAGGCGGAAAACATCTGGCAGCTTTACATTGAGACCGCCAACTACCTCAACCTGAGCATGGACCAGCGCCTGCACGCCGGATCACAGGAAGAGGACCAATTGCTGCGCATGATTTCACCGCTGGCCGGAAAGAAACTGAAACCGTTTCTGGAAGGTCTGCCGCGGCGATACCTGGCCACCTGCTCCGCCAAAGAAGTTCTCATGCATGTGGAGATGGCCGGCGGCTTGAAGACCGAGCCGGTGCAACTTGCGTTGGAACGCGGGCGGCACTGGTTTGACCTCACGCTAGTCACCATGGACCGTCCGTTGCTCTTTGCCCAGGTCACCGGAGTGCTGGCGGCGTGGGGCATGAGCATCGTCAAAGCCGGCGCGTATTCCAACTCGGCGGGCGTTGTGGTGGACACCTTCCACTTCACGGACCGTTTTCGCACGCTGGAACTCAACCTTCCCGAATGGGAGCGCTTCAAGCTCAGCATCCGCGACGTGCTGGGCGGGCGAGCCGACCTGGAAAAAATGCTGCGCGACCGCCTGCGCTCGAGCAAGACCGCTGGGAGCCGGACGAAGATCCAAACGCGCCTGGAATTCAACCAGACCAGTTCCGCGCGCTGCACCGTGCTGCAGGTGATCGCCCAGGACCGTCCGGGACTGCTGTATCGGATCAGTTCCCGCCTGGCGCATCAGAAATGCAATATCGAAATCGCACTGATTGATACCGAAGGCGAGATGGCGATAGACGTCTTCTACCTGACGTCGTCCGGCGGCAAACTCAATGCCGAACAGGAGAAGAAGGTGAAGGAAGCGCTGGAGGAGGAGTTGAAGGAAGAGTGAGGGAAGAGTCGAAGGAACGGTAGCTCCGCCGGGGTGGCCCACGGTTTCGCCCGGTGTTGGCGAAGCGTGGAGCATTTCGTGATTTTCAGGAGGGACTTACCTCGCCGCGGCTCCTGCTAGCGCCGGCGACATCACTGTCAACGCCTGGTCCATGATCTTGATGGCTTCGTCCACATCGGTCTTCGAAATATTCAGCGGCGGCGAAGTTCGGACCACGTTGTTGAACAGCCCGCCTTTGCCGACGAGCAGTCCGCGTTTGCGGCATTCTTCCATGAACTTATTCGTTGCTTCAGGCGAAGGCTCTTTGCTCACGCGGTCTTTCACGAACTCCAGCGCCTGCATCAGGCCCATGCCGCGAACGTCGCCAATCTGGTCGAATTTTTCTTTCAAGCCTTCCAGGCCCTGGCGATAGTAACTGCCCACGGTGGCCGCGTTGTCCATGAGGCGGTCTTCTTCTATCAGGTCAATCGTCGCTTTGGCCGCTACAGATGTAACGGGATTACCACCAAATGTCGAGATCTGCAGGCCTTTGAAGCTGGCCGCAATCTCCGGACGGGTCATGGTCACGCCCACCGGCGCGCCGTTGGCCAAGCCCTTGGCCGACGTGATGATGTCCGGCGTGACTTCCCACTGCTCAATGCCGAACCAGCGTTTGCCGGTGCGTCCCCAGGCGGTCTGGACTTCGTCAGAGATGAACAGCCCGCCGTAATCTTTCACGATCTTGAACACGATTTTGAAATATTCTTTGGGCGGCGTGATGAATCCCCCCACGCCCTGGATCGGCTCGGCGATAAACGCCGCAATCTGGCCTGAAGTAGTGGTTTGAATGACGGCTTCAACATCTTTAGCGCACGCCACTTCGCAACTGGGATAGGTCTTGCCCAGTGGGCAGCGGTAGCAGTAAGCATTCATCGCGTGGACGACGCCCTGCGCGGGCGAAGGCAGCGACTTCCGCCAGGTGCCGTGCCCGGTGAGCGACTGCGCCAGTTGCGAGCGTCCGCTGTAGCCATGGCGCAGCGCCACCACTTCAAAATGCCCGGTGAACATGCGCGCCAGTTGGATGGCCGTTTCGTTGGCTTCCGTGCCGCTGTTGCTGAAATAGCTCTGGCTGATTTCGCCGGGAGTGATCTGCGCCAGCTTTTCCGCCAGCGCCACAATGCCTTCATTCGGGAACACCGTGGAAGCGTGCTGCAGCTTGTCCACCTGCGCCTTCACCTTGGATGTGACGCGCGGGTTGCAGTGCCCCACGGAAATGGTCACGATGCCGCCAAAGAAATCCAGATACTTTTTACCCTCGGTGTCCCACAGGTACTGCATGCTGGCGTGGTCGGTGACCAGCGGGTCAGTGTAATAAGTTGAGACGGAGGGGAACAGGTACTGTTTGTGTTTTTTGAGAATTTCGTCTTTGGTCATCGCTGTCCTTGAGCGCGTCGTCTTGTCAAAGACGCGGGCGGAAACTCGGGCAATAACTTGGTATTCAGATAATTCTAAACGCTGTCGAATGGCAGGCTGCAATACTTTTTTGCCGGTCCGCGAGGCCCGCGCATGAGCAGCTGACAGAGATGCGGTTCGTGTCAGAGCGGAACACAGAAGGGCACCACCGCCCCGTGCGGCCAGCGGGTGCCGGAATGTTTTCCCGTCACGCGCGAGCGTGACCGCTATCACATCGTAATGAGAGCAATCTGCAATAAGAAGAACTGCTTCATTGTGTCCGGGAGTGCACTGTCATCAATGCCGGTGCTTTCCCGTTATTCCGCAGAATTCCAAGCTAGTGTGGCTGCGCGTCGCCTGAAAACGATTGCGGATTCATACCGTGTACCGCATAGCAAGAAATCATCCGGCTTGTTTCTGATCAAGGGCGAAAGATAGCTTGAGGCCCCAGGTTTCCCAGATGGAAACATGAGGGGCCCAAGCGCGCGTGAGGAGAACATGAAGACACCAGGCAACCGCATTCACCGTAGCAACACCGAGCGCACGAGCACCTTACGCAAGCCGGGAGTTTTTGTTGCCGGCACGCTGTTCATCAGCTTGGCGCTTTTCCTATGGGCCAACGCCGGAGCGCAAAGTCTTGCAGCGCCGGTAACTGCGCAACAAAGTTCCAGCGGCGGGGTGAAAGCTTTGTTCGAACCCATGCCGGGTTTCGATGTGGACCAGAAAGAAGACGTCGCTCTGGATTTCTACGTGTTTGGTTACCTGGAAGGCACGCCGCGCATTGAAGGCCACCGCATCACCACCAGCTACAAGTTGCAGTACGGCAAACCAATGCCCGGCGCGCTGGGAATCTGCCGCAAGTTCATAGAAGGTGTGCGCCAGACGGGCGGAGAAATTCTCTACGACAATAACCGGAACATCGTCACCGCCAAGGTCACTCAGGGTGGCCAAGAAACCTGGGCGGAAATCGCCTGCGACAACGACCGCTACCGGACGAACATCGTCGAGCGGCAGGGTGCGGGGAAAAGCCAGACTGGCACGACTCCCGGCCAGTCGACTGCCACGGACGCCAAGGTGCGCGACGCCGTGAAAGCCAACGCCGACAAGGCGTTCGACGAGTTGAATGCCGAAGAAGCGAAACATGCAAAGGTGGCCAAGCCGCCGGCGGGTGGGAAATCACAAATAAATGACGGTAAGACCGACCGAAAGACGGTCAGCATTAAAGAGGCCGGCGCCGCTCCCCAGGCGAAGGGAACCGGGTCGCAACCGGCCACGAGCGGCACGCCCCCTGGCGCAACCGATCTGAAACAACAGAGCCAAGGGAGCAAAAAAACAAAACCGCTGACCATGTCAGGGCCCCACGGCCAGGAAAATGCGAACGAGCCGGTTAGTGTTAAAGCGGCCGGCAACGCGGCCGCGCCGCCGGCGGGTTCTCAATCACTCGTCCACAATCCTGGGCCTGACCCCGAGCCATTCACTTTTATTAACGCGGCCGGCGTACCTACCAAGGCCCCTGTGGGCACAAAGTTTTCCATCGTGCAGGCCAGCGGTAGTGTGGTTCCCTGTGCTGATAAACCAACACTGGTGCGGCTGGGTTACACACAGGGGTGCGTCGCCACGGCGCCGGACAAGCACCTTTGTGACCGGATTGCAGGCCAAAAGCTGCATCTGGTCAATACCAGTGAATGGTCGTGCCACAGCAAAGGCGGCGCTTTGGTGAAAGGCGCTCTGGTCACCGACCGGCCCCTGCCGTAGTGTTTTGGAGGTAGCTTCCGATGGTGAAGAAACTATTCGCAGTCTTGTTCTTCTCTTTGCTCGCCGCAGGCGCGCTCGCCGCCCAGGAAGACATTCGCGGAAGCGCGGATCACGCGCTCTTTACCAGGATGCCCGGCTTTTATATCGGCGAATACGAGGCCCAGCCTTTCGACGTTTACCAGTTTGGTAGCGCACCCGGCGCGCCCCGGGTGGAAGGGCGAAAGACCACCCTCCGCTACTACATCAAGTCCGGCGCGACCCCGCCGGGCGCGCTGGCCATCTGCCGTAACTACACCAACGCGGCCAAGCAGGTTGGCGGCGTGGTGCTGAATGACAACGGCCGCAACATGGCCACCATGAAGATCGCCAAAGACGGCCGCGAAGCCTGGGCTGAGATTGCCTGTGACAACAACCGCTACTCGCTGGTGATCGTGGAAAAGGAAGCTCTGGTGCAGGTGGTGTCGGCCAGCGACATGCTCACTGCGCTGGACAAGCAGGGTTTCATCGCGCTGGACATCCACTTCGATACCGCGAAGGCGGTCATTAAACCGGAATCACAGCCGATCGTTGATCAGATCGTGGCTCTGTTGAAAAGCAATCCCAAACTCAAGATCAGCGTGGAAGGACATACTGACAATGTGGGTACGCCGGCCAGCAACCAGACGCTGTCAGAGGCGCGGGCCGCGGCGGTGGTAGAGGCCATCGTGAAGCAGGGCGTTGATCGCGCGCGGCTGGCTGCAGCCGGCTTCGGGCAAAGCACTCCCGTGGCGGACAACCGCACGGAAGAAGGTCGCGCCAAGAACCGGCGCGTAGAACTGGTGCGCAAGTAGATTCAATGGCTGGCAGAAATAGCTCGCGCGCGAGCAGATTTCAGCCGATGGCCGCCAGCAAATCCCGGGGTTGCGCGTTGTCGCCGAACGTCTGGCTGATGTGCGCGAACAGGTCTTTGTTGCCCGGCGCGAACACAAAGCTCCCGCCCAGTTGAAACGGATCTTTGCCCAGGCGATGCTGGCGCACGCCAATGGCTTTGGCGCGTTTGCGGGCTTTCATGTTGTCGCCACGGAAGAGATGGAGCAAATTAGCTTTGCGCAGCTCCAGCGCCTTGTAGGTTTGGCGGTTTTCGTCAATCAGCAGAGGGAAGTTGATCCCGGTTTGCTCGCGGAAGTGGCGGGCATAATCAGTCCCCCCGAGTCCTATCGCCACCAGCTTGGCGCCCTTGTTGCGAAACTGCTCTTCATATTCGCGCAACTGCGCGACGTGCTCTCGGCAGAAGATTCAACCGTAATGGCGGAGGAACACCACCACCGCCGGGGCATCCGCCCACAACGATCCCAGACGGACCGGCTTGCCGTCGGCATCGGGCAGAGTGACGTCCGCGAGTCTGTTGCTGTAAGTGGCCATCCTGGGCAGTCATTGTCGAGTGGGCAAGGCCAACTGTCAAGCTGAATGGCGATTCATACCTGCGCAGCTATGCTAGACTGGCCTGATCTTGCAGCCTTTGACTCCAAAACGCTGGGCTTCCAGTCCTTGTTATTTGGCCGACGCCGAATTGTTGGAAGAAACATCCGTGGACCAGGGCCCTTCGCGCGACCTTATTATTGACGACAAGACGATCGGCGACCACGATGCGGACGCAGGAGTCGCCTGATGGAATTGAAAAACTCTGTCGTGGTCATCACCGGCGCAGGTTCCGGCATTGGGCGCGCGCTGGCGCAGGAATTGGCGCCATTCGGCGCGCAGTTCGCCCTGGCGGACGTGAACGGCGCCGCTGTAGAAGAGACGCGCGGACTGCTGGGCCCAGCCACGGCGCGGACCTACACCGTGGACGTGGGCGACGCTGCGGCAATGGACGCTTTCGCCCGCAGCGTGGAGCAGGATTTTGGCCGGGTCACGCTGCTGATCAACAACGCGGGAGTCGCTCTGTTTGGGACGTTCGCCGAACTCACGCTCGCGGAGATCGATTGGCTTTTCCGCATCAACTTCTGGGGCGTGGTCCACGGCTGCAAGTTTTTTCTCCCGTTGTTGCGGCGGGAGAAGGAATCGCGCATCGTGAATATCTCCAGCGTCCTGGGCATGGTGGGGACGCCTGGACAGT